>NZ_JBRILQ010000012.1:0-116614 GCF_052977045.1 Shewanella sp. 125m-7 | reverse complement strand
TATTGTTAACTCGGATTAACAAATAAAGTTCTCATCATCTTTATCTGCAATAGAGTTTTATTAAGCACGACATTGCTCACACACTCTTTTGGCCGAGATATTATCTCGGCTATTTTTTTGCCTAAAATTCAGTGTTGAGAAGGTGACTCAGCAGAGGGCAAGCAACTCCGCGCGCTCCATACGCTATTTTGCTTTCTTAAAAGCGACTAGTCTCTCGACATGCCGCTATGCTTATCGCTGAAGTGCAAGCCTTCGTAGGGGGTATTACTCTGATCCTCTATGGCTTTATGATATAAGCCTATGGTAAACAAACTACCTTTGCCTACAGTAGAGCTCACCTCAATGGTGCCACCAATACGCTTAATGATGCCGTAGCTAAGGGATAAGCCTAATCCGGTACCATCCTTACGTGTAGTGTAAAACGGGTCAAAAATACGGCTAAGCTCCTCTTCAGGAATACCTTTACCCTCATCTTCAACTTCAATCTTAACCCCTACAGGCTCGCCATGCTGCACCCAATCATAGGTGCGGATCCAAATTTGGCCTTTACCGTCCATTGCATGAGCTGCGTTCACCACAAGATTAATCAATACCTGTAGCAGTTGCGGGCGGTTAACTTCAATAGGGTAGCTGGCATTAAGCTCTTGGTTAAGCACCACCTGCTGCTTTTGAATAGAGTGACGGACTAATACCAACATCTCTTCGATAATGGGGGTGATTTGGTGCATCTCTAACGGCGCATTGAACTCACCTGGGCGGCTATACTGTAGCAAGCTACGAATAATGGTACTGATGCGACCCACTTGCTGAATGACCAATTCAATCTCTTCTTCTACGTCTTCGGCTCTGTCGCCAAGCTCGTACTTAAGCAGCTCCATATTGCCTAAGATCACCGCAGTCGGATTATTGATCTCATGGGCAATACCTGCTGTAAGTTCACCCAAAGCTGTTAATTTTTCATTGATCACCAGCTGCTGTCGGGTCTCATTAAGTAGGGCAACGTTAGCTTGTAGCTCTTCAGTTTTTTCCTGCAAGCTACGGGTGCGCTCTTCAACCTTAACCTCCAACTGCTCCGCAGCGGCTTGGATCTGGGTGTTACGACGCTGCAACAGATCCAGCATATTATCAAACTGCTCTGCAAGGTTAGACAGTTCGTTATCGCTATCTAAGCCTAACGAGCCAATGCGTAAGTTACGGCCTGACTGCACCGCTTTTACCACATGGTGAATACGCTCAATCGGCTGCAATAAACTGTAGGCACCGCGATAAACCAGCCAACCCGATACCAGCAATACCAACATCAAGATGGTGCCCAATTCGATAATGTTCAGCAGGTAATTATGGATAAACGGCGACTCAGAAAATCCGGTATAGATCATACCAATACGTTTGCCATTGATATCTTTAAGTGGCGCATAGGCCGAAATAAACCAATCATTAAACACAAAGGCTCTATCGACCCAGAGTAGGCCCTGATTCAGCACTTTTTCGCGCACTTCAGATGACACCAAACTACCGAGCGCACGGCCCTGTTGATCATCCCCTTGCGGGAAGAAATGCAAAGGTACGTTAGTACTGATACGAATATTGTCGAGAAAGATGGTCACGGTACCGATTGAACGTTCCGGCAGAGTGCCCTTGTCGTACACTAGGTCGCGAATATGATCGACGATGCGAGTATCACGATTAAGCATGATGCCGCCATCGAGATACCAAGCCACGTTACCATTGATATCGGCAACAGGCAGCAAACTACGACTTAACAGACCCCGCTTCTCTTCATGCTTACTCGGCTCTTGTGCCCGCAAGGTCTTCATCACAGGAATAATGGCGCGTTCGGCAAGCTCAGGATCGATACGTGCCAAACGGCTTGGCTCAAGCACCATTAACCCAGAGAAGGGGGCTACGCCTTCGATATGCGGCAACATCTGTCTTAGATCGGGGTCGGCTGCGGCTTCAGACACGCTAAGTAGTCGCAAAAAGTCTAAATTAAGATCTTTTTTGGCTTGGTCCAAACCTTGTTGCAGCAGATTGCGTTGCAGATTGGAGTCATTACCGATTTGGCGAAAATCATTCTGAAACTGCCAAGATTCCATCACCAGTTCAAGCTGTTTTTCTTGATTATCCTGAACGGTAACAAGGGTGCTGTTGGCCACGGTCAAATCAGCTTTGACCTTCATAAACAGCTGCTTACCTGTGTAGCTTATATTCCAATATATGGTAATAAAAACCAAACTGACTAAGGTCAGCAAGATTGGCAACAAGGTTAAAATCAAGATGCGATAACGCACCTTAGCCTGCATTTGTTGCCAAGTCACACCAAACATATTAGAAAAAAACGACACCTATACTCCCCTTAGCGTTTTCTAGTCTTCTTTGGCGGCGTCACCGCCAAACCACTCTTTATATTTTCTATCTAGTGTTTTACGTGACACACCAAGGTCCCGCGCTGCCGCTGACTTGTTACCGCCGTGTGCGTCAACCACTCGGGTGACATGGTCACGCTCAACATCTTTTAGCGCCCATTGTAATGGATAACCCGATTCGACCACCATTTCGGCTTTTGGCTGAACCTTCCAGTACTCGGCTGGCGGCTTGCCTAACAAGATGCAACGCTCAATCATATTTCGCAGTTCGCGAATATTACCTGGCCATTCGTGTTGTTGCAGCTTTAATAAGTCTTCATGACTCCAAACGACCTCTTTAACCCCCAGCTCTGCAGCTAACTGGCAGGTAAAGTGATGCGTAAGCTCAACGATGTCTTCTGGGCGCTCACGCAGTGGCGGGATCACAATATCCAGCACGTTGAGGCGATAGTACAAGTCACGTCTAAAGTTGCCCGCTTCCACTTCTTCTGAAAGCTTACGATTGGTTGCGGCTAATACGCGCACATCGATGTTAATTTCTTTTTCACTGCCGACAGGTCGAATAGTACGCTGCTCAAGCACACGCAATAATGCGGTTTGCATCTTAAGCGGCATTTCACCAATTTCGTCGAGGAAGATAGTACCACCTGAGGCAAAGCTAAATAAGCCTTCTCTGTTTCCTTTCGCGCCAGTAAAAGCACCGGCAGAGTGCCCAAATAGCTCACTTTCTAACAGTTCAGGGGCTATAGCGCCACAGTTAACCGGAACAAATGGACCTTGGCGGCCACTGAGAATATGTAGCTGTCTGGCCACCAGCTCTTTACCTGTGCCAGACTCGCCTTCAATTAATACCACCGCATTGGTTGGCGCTACGCGCTCAATAACATGCTTAACCTCTGTCATCGCATCGCTTTGGCCAATAATGGTCGAAGACTGATTAAAAGACACCTCACGGCGCAGCATTAGATTTTCACGCTTAAGCAGACGTCGTTCAATACAGCGGTCAACCGCTTTCATCATCTGTTCTAAATGAAACGGTTTCATGATGAAGTCAGACGCACCCGCACGCAGCGCTTTAATAGCCACATCCATATCGGCGTAACCCGTCATAAAGATGATGTCTGAGCGTCTTTCTTGATCGTTAAGCGCCTCATGCCATTCAATACCCGAGCGGCCAGGCAGACGAATATCAACAATTAACAGATCGAAATGACAACGTGAACGCAGTTGCTCAGCATCTTCGACGCTAGAGGCTGTTTCAACTAAGGCAAACTTCTTCGCAAGCGCTTTCTTTAAAAAGCTGCGCATGCCGGGTTCGTCATCAACAATCAATACAGATACAGCGGAAGGAAGTGGCTTCATATTATTCATTCTCTGTCCCATCTTGTCTGTCTGAGGGACATTTTGACTCATTATGCAACAAGTCTATCATCTAACCAGTCTAAATAGGTCACTATGAACCATGTAATCGCGACCTTGGGACATAATGTCTGCGTTTTTTTTACCATTGATGGGATGTAGATCGCACAAGTGTTACAAATGTGAGCTCAAATAATACAATTTAAGCATGGCATCAAACTTGCTTTTCTATGGAGTGAATTCGATTTCAACCAGGCACTCAGGTATCGAGAGAGGCCTATTTTATTTTCCCAAGGAGTAAAAATGCTAAACCTTAAACGCGTTATTGGTCTTGCGGTTACCGCTGCGCTATTTGTTGGTATGCCAGCTCAAGCCAACGAAGTCATCAAGCTTGCGACAACAACGAGTACTGAAAACTCGGGGCTACTTAAAAATCTACTACCAAAATTTGAAGCTGAAACAGGCTATCAGGTACAAGTTATCGCAACAGGTACGGGAAAGGCACTTAAACTTGCTCGCCAAGGTGACGTTGATGTTGTGATGACTCATGCTCCAGGTGCTGAAGCTAAGTTTGTTGAAGAAGGTTACGGCCGCCTACCACGCGGCATTATGGAAAACGATTTCGTGGTTCTTGGACCAAAGAACGACCCGGCTCAAATCCGCTCAAGCAAAACAGCTGAAGACGCATTTGCTAAAATCGAAAAATCGGGTGTACCTTTTATTTCACGTGGTGACAATTCAGGCACCAACATGAAAGAATTACTAATCTGGGAAAACGCAAAAATCACTCCTGATTTCAAAGGCTACACTGCAGTTGGTCAAGGTATGGGCAAAACCCTACTAATGGCTAGTGAATTAGAAGCTTATACACTGTCTGACCGTGGCACTTTTGTCGCTTATTCAGGTAAAATAGACCTAGCAGTAGATTTTGATGGCGGTGCAGCACTTGCTAACCCATACCAAATCATACTTATCAGTGAAACCAAGTACCCGACACTAAACCATAAGGGTGCCAAGGCATTGAGCGACTGGCTGATCGGCGCTGAAGCGCAAGGCATGATCAACGATTATAAAGTTCAGGGAGAGCAATTGTTCAAGGCAACATATAGCGAATGAATGAAGGCTGGTTAGCCCTTATACAGCAGGCATTAAGCCTGCTGTTTTCAATGGACCCTGAAGTGTGGTCCATTATAGCAGTATCTTTTTCAGTATCATTTGCGGCGCTAGCGATCACGCTATTGCCTTCGATGATATTGGGCTTTCTGCTGGCCTTTGCACGCTTCCCCGGCCGCTGGTTAGTCACCAATCTGATTCAAACTCTGCAATCGATCCCTACCGTTGTAATAGGCCTGTTAGTTTATTTACTGCTGACACGTATGGGGCCTCTTGGGGATCTCAAATGGCTGTTCACTCAAAAAGGCATGATTTTAGGCCAGATGCTAATCTGTGCTCCCGTCCTTGTTGCCATGAGCCAGGCCGCTTTTACCAGTGTCGATCGCCGCGCTTGGGAAACCTCGCGAACATTGGGCGCTCCCGCACTTAACGCGATATGGGCTGTCTGCAGAGAACTTAAAGTTCCACTATTATTAGCTATTGTAGCCGCATTTAGTCGTATTTTGACTGAAATAGGCTGCTCAATGATGGTGGGGGGCAACATTGCAGGCGTCACACGTAACATTCCCACTGCGATTGCACTGGAAACCAGTAAAGGTGATTTTGCACAAGCGATTGCACTAGGGATTGTACTACTGGTCCTAGCACTCATTTTAAACTTTGCACTTGGTACATTAAGAGGCAAAGCTGAGCCGAGGAGTCATTAAAAAATGGC
Organism: Shewanella sp. 125m-7; assembly: GCF_052977045.1. NCBI lineage: Bacteria > Pseudomonadati > Pseudomonadota > Gammaproteobacteria > Alteromonadales > Shewanellaceae > Shewanella > Shewanella sp. 125m-7. The sequence continues at coordinate 111,061 of NZ_JBRILQ010000012.1, read as the reverse complement.
GACTACAATGGCAACAGCCAATACCAGCGCTACAGCAAAGATCATTGCACAAAATCTTAAGATGTGTTTTGAAGACAAGCACCTATTTAGCGCTGACAAATTGGTTTTTGAACAAAACCGAGTCATTCATCTGCAAGGCGATAATGGCTGTGGTAAAACCACATTAATGAAGTTGCTCGCAGGTTTTATCCCACCAACATCTGGCAGCATTCACGCTGAAGGGTTTGCTATTGCCCCATGGTGGCGTAGCGGTTCGATTACTGGTAAGGCGATTTATTTGCACCAGCACCCTTACCTGTTTGAAGGCTCAGTGCTGTACAACCTGACTTATCCATTACGGTTTTTAAGTACAGATAAAGCACTTATCAAAGCCCGCACAGAACACGCTATCGATAGGGCGCAACTACGTCACTTGTTAACCCAAGCCGCCTCCAGCCTATCAGGCGGAGAAAAGCAGCGTCTAGCCATTGCTAGAGCCTGGATTGTCCAGCCGAAACTATTAATGCTAGATGAACCGACGTCCAATATGGATAAACATTCTCAGCAATTAGTTTTACAGATGATCAGCGACTTGAAACAACAAGGCACTGGCATGCTAATTAGTAGCCATCAGACTTGTATGTTAACTAAAGTATGCGATCATGCCTGGCTGGTTAGCGATAAAACAATTACCACTGACAGCATCGATGTATTAAAGAGCAGTAATGATGATGCTCATACCGATGCGTCAATGACGTTAACTATTTCGGTTGGATAACGGGATTACCAAATTTTGGTAAAAGACTGCAATAAACAAAAAGGTAACAGTGATGGCGGTAAAAGTTGATGCAGTAATCCTTGCTGGCGGTATGGCCAGACGCATGGGTGGCAATGACAAGGGTTTAGTCGAGCTAGACAATCAGCCGATGATTAAACATGCAATTGATCGGATACAACCTCAGGTTAAGGAGATCCTGATCAACGCAAATCGTAACCAAAACCGTTATTCTGAGTTCGGTTTTAAGGTGATCAGCGACCAAGATAGCGGCTACTTAGGCCCATTAGCAGGCATGATCACCGCGATGAGCAATACAGACGCGCAATATTTATTAGTCGTTCCTTGCGATTGCCCACTGTTACCAAAAGATTTAGTCGCTAGAATGCTAGCGAAATTAACGGCTGAAGATGCCGAACTCGCTGTGGCGAGTGACGGTAAACGCGAGCAACCTGTCGTCATGCTGCTCAAGCCAAGTTTACGCGCATCCATGAAAGCATTTTTAGATGCTGGCGAACGCAAAATCGATTTTTGGTACGCCAAGCATCACTATGTGGTCGCTGAGTTTGCAGATCAGCCTAATGCGTTTGTAAACGTAAACACACCAGAACAAAAACAGCAGCTTGGCGATGCCATAGCGAATGAAAAAAATCACTAGAGGTGTAAATGAGCATACCTTTTACTAATCCGTTATCGATTCCTGTACTCGGATTCTGTGCTTATAGCGGTACAGGCAAGACCACATTATTAACGCAATTAATCCCAGAGCTTAATCGCCGAGGTGTGCGACTCGCAGTCATTAAGCATGCTCATCATAATTTCGATGTCGATATTCCTGGTAAAGACAGCTATGAGATGCGTAAAGCCGGTGCCAAACAGATGTTAGTCGCCTCTCATGTGCGCTGGGCATTAATGACCGAAGACGCCAAAGATGGTGATCCTGAGCTGCCACATTTGCTGAAACAGATTGAAGCCGACAAGGTCGATATCGTCCTAGTTGAAGGTTTTAAAAAGCTCGAACTTCCTAAAATTGAACTGCACCGCGCCGCTCATGGCAAACCGTTTATCCACACTCATGATGACAATATTCAAGCCATTGCTTGCTGTGATGATACCGAGATCCCAAGCGAGCTTCGCCGTTTAGATATCAATAACATTGATCAAATCGCTGATTATGTCAGTGAGTACATTGCCGCATGGAAGCCATGCCCGGTTGATTTGCCAATGACGCCAACCTGTGGCTGCGAGTTAGATAACAGCAGCACGCTGTCAGTTCGACAAGGTATCGATAAGATTTTATCTTACGTTAAGCCGGTAACCGCAACAGAAGCGGTTGAGCTTGATGAACTAGAGAACCGTATCCTTGCAAGCGACGCCATTTCACCTGTCGATGTGCCACAGCACACCAACTCAGCAATGGACGGTTACGCCTTTAAACTGAGTGATGACAGCAGCGCAGCGTACAAGATGGTTGGCGAAGTGATGGCTGGCCACGCTTACAATGGCACGATTGCCGCCGGTGAAGCCGTGCGCATTATGACAGGCGCACCATTGCCAGCAGGAGCAGACACGATTCAGCTACGCGAGCTTGCCAACGAGCAAGATGGCGAAGTGCGTTTTGAAGGTGAAATGAGCCTAGGCCAACACGTACGCCAAGCGGGTGAAGACATTGCTCAAGGTGCAACGGCCCTTGCAGCCCACACTCGCTTGCACGCCGCAGAGCAAGGTTTATTAGCCTCATTAGGTTTTGGTGAGTTACCGGTATTTAAGCGCCCTAAAGTTGCGGTATTCTCAACGGGTGATGAAGTATGCCAGCCGGGCGAGCCATTAAAAGCCAACTGCATTTTCGATTCTAACCGCTACACCATTAAATCGATGGCAAAGAAGCTAGGTTGTGAAGTCATTGATTTAGGCATTATTCAAGATTCAGAAGCGGCATTGGCTCAGGTGCTAAAAGATGGCGCAGCACAAGCTGATATCGTCATTAGCTCAGGCGGCGTATCCGTTGGTGACGCCGATTATATTAAGACGGTACTTGAACAAGTAGGACAGATTAACTTCTGGCGTATCAATATGCGTCCGGGTCGCCCGTTAGCATTTGGTCAAATTGATGACTCGCTATTCTTCGGCTTACCGGGCAATCCAGTTGCCGTAATGGTGTCGTTCCTGCAGTTTGTACAACCCGCAATTCGTAAGCTTGCAGGCGAGCAAAACTGGGCACCAACTATGGTACCCGCAATCACTGATAAACCACTACGTAGCCGTACCGGTCGTACAGAGTTTACCCGCGGTATCTATCACTTAGGTGCTGACGGCAAGTTACATGTAACCACAACAGGTGCACAGGGCTCAGGGATGCTTAGCTCTATGGTAAAAGGGAACTGTCTCATCGTGATTGGTGAAAAAGATGACCAGTTAAATCCAGGTGACACAGTTTACATTCAACCTTTTGCCGACCTCCTTTAAGAGGCCATGTAGGTAGTAGTATGAGTTTAATCGTTGACACTTTTGGTCGCACGGTAGAATACCTGCGGCTATCAGTCACAGACCGCTGCGATTTTCGCTGCGTGTACTGCATGAGTGAAGATCCGTGCTTTTTAGGCCGGGAACATGTACTCACCCTAGAAGAATTAGCTTGGGTCGCCCAAGCTTTTACTGAGCTAGGCGTTAAGAAGATCCGTTTAACTGGCGGTGAGCCGTTAGTGCGCACCGACTGCGATCAGTTAGTGAAGCTATTAGGTAAGCTACCAGGGCTTGAAGAGTTGTCGATGACAACCAACGGCTCGCGTTTAACCCGCTTCGCGCAAGAGATGCATGATTCCGGCTTAAACCGACTCAATATTAGTCTCGACACCTTAAAGCCCGATCTATTTACGACGTTAACCCGTAACGGTAAAGTCGACCGGGTGATCAAAGGTATCGACGCCGCCATCGCTGCAGGCTTTAAAAAGATTAAGATCAACGCGGTGATATTGCGTGGTCAAAACGATGATGAAGTCTTAGATTTGATTGAGTTTTGCCGCGAACGTGACTTAGATATCGCCTTCATCGAAGAGATGCCGCTTGGCGTGATTGATGAGCGCAAGCGCAGCCGCCATTGCAGCAGTAAAGAAATTCAAGACATCATCAGCGAGCGTTACCCATTAATCGCCTCAAACAGGCGTACCGGTGGCCCAGCACGTTATTTCACTCTGCCCGGCAGTGACATTCATGTGGGCTTTATCTCGCCACACAGCAACAACTTCTGCCACGAATGTAACCGCGTCCGCGTCACGGTAGAGGGCAAACTGCTACTCTGCTTAGGCAATGAAAACTCGGTAGATTTGAAAGCGATTGTGCGCGAGTTCCCCGGTGATATCGAAAAGCTAAAGACAGCGATTCTAGACGGCATTCAACACAAGCCCAAGGAACACCATTTTGACCCCAACGGCGAAACCCAAATACTGCGGTTTATGAATGCAACGGGCGGTTAACTGTTGCTTGAACAGTTAGTTTTCGCTTGTTGGTGGTTTGTTTAGCTGAAGTGTTTGACTGTTAGCTTGTGCTACATACACAAAACCCGACGTAATGTCGGGTTTTCTGTTTTATCAAAACGCAGTATAAGGTAATGAATAATTCACGGTTGATATCCAACCTTTCAAATCCCTATAGGCTGTCCCTAATTAGCCTTTCTTACTTTTGCTAATACCTCCGGCTTTTTCAATTCTGTAGCCAAAAAGGAAACCCATTGCTTTGTATACAAATAACCATCAAATCCCTCTATAAAAGATGCATATTCACCTTTAAATGCTGGTGCATTATCCCGAGGGCGAGCTTCAAAGTATTTCCAGCATTTGGTATGAAGTAGCATATTAAAAGAAGGGATTTTTTCACGAACAAGAACCATTACTTTTGATGGCTTAAGTTTGTAAGGGTTTTCAATTCCTTTAATGAAAGCTACCCCCTGCTCATAATTTTGTAGCTCTTCTTCGGTTAGCTTATTTACATTTATAAACTCGACTGCAATATCAGATGACTTTGCATGATTACCCAGCTTTGGAACTAACATAACGCGAATGCGATATTGCTGACTCTCTACTATATCCTCTTCTAAATCAGCACGGTAGGTTTCCATGTAATGGCGAATAACCTTATAGTTTTCCTTCTGAAGCTGTTTCATTGCATCTATTTGAGCTTGTTCTGAAATACGACTTAATTGCATTGCAATAGCGAGGTTTGTGCATAAAGCATGAGTATCACCAAACTCTTCAGCCAAAATATTTTCAAAATTAATAAGGGCAGCTTGGCATTCACCCGCAACAGCAAGATCTATGGCAGGAAGGCTGCGGTGTTCAATCTTATTTCTTAACCCTATTAGGAACTGAAGATTGTACTTTTCCGGACGCTCTATACCATTCCAATATTGGTTACAGCACTCCAATAACTCCCACGCTTTTTCTTCACCGTCAATGATAACTGGTTGTCCATCTTTTAGATGAAAGTAGTTAATGCCTTTCTTTTCGAAAATTGCATGAAAAAGCGCAGTATAAGCAATAACAATATTTACGATATAACCGTAAGTTTTAAACTCTGTATAAGGATTGTTGTATGTAGAGACTGCAAGTAAGGCGAACTCTCTAGCTTTGTGCAGTAGCATACCTTTAACTGATTGATCTGCTACTTGTTGTAACTTTTGACTATGAACAGCCCTAAACTCTTCTTTACTTAAAAACTTAACTCCTGCTGTTAGGTAATGAGAGCCATCCTTTTGAACATATTGGTGCCAACGCTTTGATGGATATGTACCACAAGTCTGCTTTGTCCAACCAGTTACCTTAGCTAACTCGTCAATCGTAAACGACTCTCCCTCAGTTTCTTTTGAGGACAAAAACTCGTAAGCTAAATCTACCTTGTCATATCTACTCAATCCACATACTCCCAAACGATAAAAAGCTAACTAACAGTACTTTAAATTTATTTTCGTGCACCTCACTTTTTCCACTCGAATATAAACTATTGTTTTAAAAGTTGATATCAAACCATTTCAAGTATTTTTTATGTAGCTTACCTGTGCTTAATAAAGGAATGACAGCAGCTCAACTGGGACTATCAATGGCCACATATCGTCATTGCTCTCGGCCAGAATTTGATGCAACTAATTGCCTGCGGCAGGCGTATGTGCAGATACTGCCGTGACACGCTGCAAGTCCATCCCTGGAGGCTCGACCATGACATCCATGTCATGGATGGTCACGGCCGCATCTACACTGGGTTCGAAAAGCACAACCTTTCAACCTCTGCGTTAGACCTATAAAAATACAAAGAAAAAGAAAAGACCAACAACGACTCAAAGGTTACAGAAAACACCAATTTCCCCATCGAAGTTGCCGAAATACGCAGATGAAAATGCCGTAGAACCATCATGGATGATGGTTCAGGCTCAGCGGGACATGGATGTCCCATCTGAGCCGTTAGGCGATTTTTATTGGAGCATGAGGCCCGTATCTAATGCATGTAACTTCGTCGGGGCGTCATGGTGGATGCAAGGAGGATAAGGACGATCAGTCCTCCTTGCCCGAGTGTGAGCTGGAAGCTCACGACCTTTATCAAACGAAGTTTGATGCATTACCAATGTGGAGCGAAGCGCCACGACTTAAGTTGTTAGACGCAGTCTAACTTAAAAGTCAGGCGCAGCCTCATAAGAACCAATTGTTAGACGAAGTCTAACCCCAAAGCCCAAGCGCCAGCTTGAAACCAAGCATTTGTGGTTACACCAACTTGCAGATACACTTATCAGATACCCTAGACAAAACAAAAAGCTGAATTCCCAACATGGCTTTCTCTCGAAAAAAGTGGAACACCATTATCATTCTTGCCTCAGTACTGATGATTTCAGTGCTGACCGTTATCGACGATAACAGCAAGATAACCCCACTACAGACCCAAGCACTATTTGATAAAGCCGCGCCATTATCGCAACTACAATATGGCGATCTTTGGTTGCAAAAACGCCAGTCTGGCTGGCAATGCAGTAGTGAAGTGCTTAACTGCCTCGAATGGGCTAATGCCTGGGATCAAGTGCATATTTCTGCCCTCACCGATAAACCAGAAACCTCTGGGGAGCCCATTGAACTGGTGATCCAGGTCGATGACCTGGTTGATGCACAACTGTGGATATTGTTTAGGGATCAAGGCTTATTAAAATCGCCAGCAGGAAATTGGTATCAGATCCCACCGAGTTTACGTGAAAGCTTAAGCCCGATTATTCGCGCTCAAACAAATTAGTCTTGGTCTTGGGCTAAGGCACGACTCAAACCATCATTAGGCCATCAATAAGATAATAAAAGAGATAACAAATGCCGGAACTCCCCGAAGTTGAAGTCACCCGTCAAGGCATATCGCCTTACCTTATTGGTAATGAAGTGACTGACTTAATCATCCGTAACCCTTCACTTAGATGGCCAGTCCCCGACATTGCTAAGCAGATTATCGGCCAGACCATTCGTAATGTGCGCCGCCGTGCTAAGTATCTGCTGATAGATACAGATGCTGGCACAACCATAGTGCATTTAGGCATGTCGGGCAGCTTACGCATACTGCCCGCCTCTACCCCTGTCGAAAAGCATGACCATATCGATCTGGTACTTGCCAGCGGCAAAGCGCTACGCTTTAATGACCCAAGGCGCTTTGGTGCCTGGCTCTGGTGTGAACTGCCTGAACAAGCTCACCCGTTATTATCAAAACTGGGCCCTGAGCCACTCACTGATGCCTTTAATGCCCCCTACCTACTTGCAGCCTTGACCAATAAGAAAAAGGCCATAAAACTGTGTTTAATGGACAATCATATCGTGGTCGGGGTAGGCAACATTTACGCTAACGAGGCACTGTTTGCCGCTGGCATTCATCCACAGACTGAAGCGGGCAAAGTGGATGCCGAGCGCATTGAGATTTTAGTCAGTGAAGTAAAACAGATTCTGGCTGGGGCGATTAAGCAAGGGGGCACCACTTTGAAGGACTTTACTAATGCCGATGGTAAACCGGGATATTTTGCGCAAAAACTGCATGTTTATGGCCGTGGCGGCAAGACCTGCACTCAGTGTGGGCATATGCTGAGTGAAATAAAGCTTGGCCAGCGAGCGACTGTTTTCTGTAGCCTTTGCCAAAAGCTTTAAAAGAAGGTACGAGAGCGTTCGCAAGCTCACTTCTAGGACCTAGGTTCTAGGACGGGCTGCGCCCTGCGAGGAAAAGGAAAAGCAAAAGCCAATGCAAAAGCCAAAACACTACCTTTGCCCTTGCTTAGCTTTTACGGCTTTTCCATCTTGACTTGTACCGTCTTAGCTTTTCCTAGGACCTTTTTTAAACCGTCTTAGCCTTTCCGTAGGTCGGCATTTATGCCGACAAATCCTATATAAACCAGAATTGATGGGCTAAAGCCCAACCTACATATAGAGAACATACTTTCCCGGCTTTTCCGTCTTCGCTTGTATCGTCTCAGCTTTTCCTAGAACCTAGGAACTAAGCTCTAAATCCTAAGGCCTTATTTAAACCGTCTCAGCCTTTCCTAGGACCTAGGACCGAAGCTCTAAATCCTAGAACCTGCCTTTCCTAGGACCTAGAACCTAAAATCAATCCATCCAGCGCCCTGGCGTCGGGGTTACATACTGATAACGTCTATCTGGCTCGGCGCATGTCGGTAGCATGTTGTCTTTGCTTAACAATACCCAATCATCACGATGAGCGACGCCCATACTTTTCGCACCAGTAAAATCAAAACAATTAAGCTGTTGATGATCGCCGACTAAGATAAAGCGCTTGTCACCTTCATGCATCCACTGCCATGCATTTCGCTCTTGCTGCTCAAGCGGGGCAAGGTAGCTAAAGTGGGTGATATCAACAGGAGAGAACAAGATAAACTGCTCTTTAAATTTAACTAAGCCAAGTTGACCATCTGGGCCTATCGCCTTAGCAGCGTTAGCCATTAAGGCCTGCGGCGTACGCATAGGCTCTAAAATGCTATAACCCCATGTGCTCATCACAATCCATGTCAGCGCTAGACTGATCCCCATTCTCACCATGGCTTGTGAGCGGCGCAGCGTAATGAGCACCGCAAACCAGATAAAACCAACCGTCAGCAATAGGTATCCCATATGCGTTAAGTCAGCCGAATAATCGGCCATCGCCTTAACAACGACGGAATGATGAATTAGCGCCAAAATACCCGCTGTGGTAAACACTAAGCCAAGCAACCAAAGTAAGCCTGTTAGGCCCCACTCAAACCAACGCTTAAGCTCGGTACCTGTAATAATCGCCGATAAGGCGAGTGCGAGCATTGGCAGTGCAGGCAAGATATACACGCCTCGCTTACCCGGACTGATACTGAAGAACACGATGACTAGCACTACCCATACCAACAATATGGCAATGGTAGGCTCGGCTTTAACCTTGGCGACAAAGCGTTGCCAGTGAGCCACTATCAATAGCGGCAACGGGAACCACATTACAGGTATCACACTCATCAAGAAGTAATACCAAGGCTCAATATGGTGCCAAGCATTAACGTATCGCTCACCGGTTTGCTTAAACAAAATATTGTTTTGATATTGAATTAGCTCTGGTGTGCCTTGGCTTTGAACAATCAGCACCATAGGCACCAGCCAACAGGCAATCACCGCCAGCATGGCCAATGGCCCCGCTAGGCACCACCATTTAAGGCGGCCTTTAAACAGATCTTTTTGGATTAGCGCGTAAGCGATAATCGGGATCAGCATCAGCAGTGGCAAGAAGCCCACGCCTTTGGTGATCACCCCTAGCCCCATAAAGGCCCAGCCAGCAAAATACCAGCGCCAATGGGGCCCCGTCATAAAGTGACGCAGCAAACCATAACAGCCTAAGGTGATCCAACACATCACCATGGCATCAATCTGCGCATTTTTACTCTGGATTAAAAACTGCGGTGCCAACATCAACAACAAGGCGGCATTACGGCCGACACGCACATTCCACAGTCTTGACCCTAGGTCATAAACCAAAAATAGCGTTAGAAAACCCGCTAAGGCATTTGGCAATAAGAAGGCGACTTTTAAGCTGCCGGTTAAGCCATAAAATAGTGCGATAGCCCACATAAATACTGGCGGTTTATCGGGGTAAAACTCCCCTCCGCGCTGGGGGAAAAACCACTGCCCAGAATCCACCATCTCTCTGGCCACTTCGGCAAAACGGGGTTCATCAGCTGGCCAAGGAGAACGCCAGCCAATACCTACCAGTAAAATCACCGCTGCAAACAGCAGCAGCATGCTCAATACTTGATAATAGTCGTCACTATTGAATCGTTGTTGTAGCGATTTCAATATCATGTTTAGTAAACCTTATTATTCATCGGTAACAATCTCGCCCACCTGTTTGCGCAAACGCGTTTTATACAGGTATGCACCTATCAGGGAGGAGAAAACAAACAGCACAATGCTAATGATCAAGTTGTTATGATCTGACAGGCCAATACCTGCGCCAGCAAAGCTGAAGATAAGCATCTGTGGGAGATAACCTATACCGCTACCGGCAAAGAACTTCCACGCACTCACATGCGTCGTGCCAGCTAAGAGGTTGGTTAAAGCGTTACTGCCAATAGGCAGCAGACGGATCATCAGCACCTTTAACAAGGTACGATGAATAATCAGTCTCTCGAAACGAAATAGCTTATCTTTAAAGCGTTTTTTAAGACTGCTTCTGAAGGTGTATCTGGCAAAATAGAAGGTAATCACACAACCCAGCAATGCCGACAGGGTTGCCAGTAGCGCGCCATAAACGCCGCCTAAAGCAAACCCCAAGACAAAGGCGATGACTTGTCGTGGGCCACCAACACTGGTGAATGCCGCCCCCATGAGAAACAGTACCGCCAAGGCGCTGTTACCGTTCTGTTCAACATAGTTGCCTACCCAGTTGCTATCGGTTAAGTGCTCAAATAGACCTTGCTGGGCTGCAAACATCAACAATAGCAATATTGTGATGACCAATAATGTTTTAGCTAAGCGCTTCATCGTTACTTGACCTGTGTGGTCTCAGTTTTGACCACATTGGGTAAACGCGTTCTGCGGTTAAGCCACATCACACCCATGATATCAACAATGCCCACCCACACTCGGTTCCATGCGGTGTACTTTGACTCACCTTCCATGCGGTCTCTGTGATTGACTACCGAGACTTTTATCTCACCGCCATGACGACGAATAAGCGCAGGTATATAACGGTGCATATGATCGAAATATGGCAGCTTTAAAAAGCTGGCTTTTGGAAAGACTTTTAAGCCACAGCCGGTGTCTGGTACGCCGTCACCGAGTAGAGCATCGCGAATTTTATTAGCGACGCGCGACTGAAAACGTTTCCAAGCGGTATCTTTACGATGTTTACGGTAGCCAGCGATACAAAAATCACTGTGGGTCATGGTTGGAATAAGATCTAACATGGCTGGGATATCGGCAGGGTCATTTTGGCCATCGGCATCTAAGGTGGCAATGATGTCACCGCTGGCGTTTTGTACTCCAGTATGTAGCGCGGTACTTTGGCCAGTACTTTTTTGATGACGAATCGCCTTAGTCGCACAACCGAGTCGCTCACCAGTGCGCAGCAACTCACCAAAGGTATCATCGCTACTGCCGTCATCCACCACAATCACTTCAAAAGGCGTTTTATCTTTTAGGGCTCGATGGATCTCTTCGACTAAAGGGCCGATATTAGCTTGCTCGTCTTTTGCTGGGATAACGACTGAAATCAAAATATTTACTCCAAAAAAGTTGTTAGAGCTAATGATAAGCTCTGCTCAATCTTTGACTGAAACCACGACCAAAGGGGTGTATTCACTATCGGCGAGCACTGGGGAATTCTGGTTTTCCTCTATGATCCTCACCAAACCTCTCTATACAGAAACGGATTAAGCTTCTGCTGTAACCTACAGAAAAAGATAAAAATGTAAAAATAAAAACGTACTTTAAACCACTATTATGAATTTTCAGTTAGTGGACTTAATAGAGATCAGCACAAGCACTTTCTACCTATTACCCATCCCATCTATTTCGATACAAAAAAGCCAGCACCTAGGGGGCTGGCTCTACTAGATTATCTAGAATTTGTACTCGTATGTGCTAAATACGGTGGCATTGGTTTCGTTGTCTTGCACCTCAAACTCTGATTGAGACACAGTGCCACCCACACTCATCATGCCATGCCAAAATGGCATCCGATAACTCAGCTCCAACATCAACAAGTCCTCTTTGTGAGGTTGTGGCGCCCATGAACTGGCGTTTGCACCATCTTTATTTAGCTGGGCGTAACGTAGCAGTGAGGTGAAACCTTTGCTATTGGCAAACTGACCAATTAAGCCTAAAACGTACACATTGGCGTCACTGTCATAGGTACTACCTAACGCGCGGCCATAATAACGTGAACCACTTTTATAAGTTGAATGTTCATAGAAACAGTTAAAGGCATTTTCATCTTCACCGCAGAACACCATAGTATCTGTGTACTCGAGGAACAACTTATACTGCTGACCATCTAAGTTAAAACGCGTATCGGCACCGAACATTGAACCACAATCTACGATATCCCATGGTGCAGAGCTTTTAGCATCTTCACAGGTTCTTTCGTAATACACACCAAACGGCACATTGTACCAAGTATCGCTAAAGCGGATGTCGTAACCCGCCATCTGGTTGCCGTAGTTGCTACAGCCCACTTCATCGACGTTATCTGCACGGCAATCGCGCTGACCCGTTATCGATTTAAAGGCGCTATCCCAAGTACACTCTTGACCATCACCACAAAATTGAGTGGTCCACGACAGCCCCATTTCAAGTTGTCTAAAGGGGCGGATTGAGCCACGAAAATTCCATAAAAGCGCATTAGGAGCATACCGCTCCTCTTCAAAGCGGCTAATACCAGCGGTAAAGGTCCAAGGTCCAATCCAAGACAGCCAAGGGGTCTCAAAAGCTTGTGGATTATTACGACTCAGCATGAGTGATGGCATTGGCCTCGCGTTATTAGACTTATGCAGCGCCGAGTCAAATCCCGGCCCCCACCACTGCTCAACAGCGCCAAAGGTAAACATCCAGTTACCCAGTGCCATCGCAAGATAGGAGTCATCGAAACGAAACTCTTCGTCATCACTCGGTTTATAATTGGCTGACGCCGATAACTTATAAGCAAATCGCTCGCCTACGTACTCGTATGATGCACCCAGCTCACCTTGCTCACGATAATCTGAGCCAAAGTGTTGAAACCGCGCTGGGTCGCTTGCTGCCGCAAGCTTTATACTGGTATTACCGCGATTATCGACGGCATTACGGTAGTAATAATTCACCCGCGAATAGGCATCGATTAATGCTGGTGTCAGCATTGATGGCTCTGCTTTGGCAAGATCTGCACCAATACCTGACCACATTAGCGGATAGGTATTAACAGGAACCGTAATCACACCCGCATCGGCTAGCGCTTGAATATCGGCTCTAAGGTAGATATCTGAGGTGTCGACCCAAGGTGCTGCTGCGCTAACACTTGAGTAAATCAGCGCGAATACTGCTAAAAACTGAATAGTAGACGTTTTAATAAATTTAAGCATGGACAACTATTTAGCCTTAACGGTTAATGCATTTGCGACTTCAGGGTGAACAAACTGGCTCACATCGCCACCATGAAGAGCGACCTCTTTGACTAGGGTCGATGAAATAAATGAGTTTTCTTCTGCCGGAGTTAGAAACACGCTTTCAAGATCAGGACTCAAACGACGATTCATATTGGCTAGTTGGAATTCATACTCGAAGTCTGATACTGCGCGTAATCCTCTGACCAACACGCTAGCATTTTGCTCCTTTGCGAAATCCACCAATAAGCCACTAAAGCCGACAACTTCGACGTTATCGAGATGAGCCGTGACGGTTTTTAATAACTCGACACGTTCTGCAAGGGTAAATCTTGGCTGTTTAGAGGGGTTAGCCGCAATGCCAATAATAACGCACTCAAATAAATTAGCTGCACGCTCAATGAGATCGGCATGACCATTGGTAACCGGGTCAAATGTTCCTGGATATATGGCTCGCTTATGCACGTTTAAATCTACCCTTAGTATTGTCACTCAGTAATATGAACGACCACAAAATTCATAGCCCGATTATAATGGCTTTTTAGGGCCACTATCCTACTCGTTATCAGCTTAATTGTGAATGCAAAAGCCAATATAAGCAGCATTACTTACCTAAATCTCACATTCAAATCCATACAGTGAAACATCAATACAAACTCGCTAACGGCGATTAGCCCTTTTTAAGCTTAGGCCAAGTCAATTGGTGGGGTTGCTGCCAGATGGTAAGTTGTTGGCTAACGGCAGGATCTTGGAAGTGTTCTCCCGTTGCGGGCGCAACAGTATATTCATACTGTTTACCCTGAAAATTAAAGTGCAGACTGTAAGCATGCAGATAGCCTCTATCAGCTTCTGCGCCGCCATATAGCGTATCACCTAAAATCGGCACGCCAATACTCGCGAGAGCAACCCTGAGTTGGTGCGTTTTACCGCTATGGGGCTTGAGTAGATATAAACGATCGCCCTCTGCAATAGAGTGAGAAAAAAACTGGGTAATCGCAGGGTTATCAGTCGTGCGTAGCAGTTTATGCATGCTACGGCGAGACTTAGCCATATCACCAATCACCCAGCCTTGCTTCTTCTTAGGCTTACCCTTTGCTAGCGCTAAATAGTACTTCTGCACTAGATGCGCCGAAAACATGCGGGTAAATTCAGCCGCTGCAGCGCTGGATTTAGCCAGAATAATAAGCCCAGAGGTCAGGGTGTCGAGTCGATGTACGGCGTAGAGCTTTATTCCCAGATCGGCCTCAGCCTGAGCAACCACTCCGGCGCTACCATCTTGGCTATGAAAATGCACTTCAGCCGACTTATTAATAACGAGAAAGTCGCGCTCATCGGCAATGACTTGGTACATAGATAGGGGTTTCCACAGTTCAGCAGTAGCTTGGCTAACGCAAAGCTTAAAAAGTGATAATAACCTTTAGGCCAGGCTGATTATCGGTTAGGACTATTTTAGCATTATGACGCGACAGAATCGCCTTCACCATAGATAAACCTAAGCCCGTGCCTTTGTGATGACGACTTGGATCTAAGCGTACTAAACGCTCAAATACTTTCTCACGGGAAGCCTCGGGGATCCCGGGTCCATTATCTTGAATAGAGATAACATTACGGTTCTGCGAGATGCTAATTTCAGCGCCTTCGCCGGAGTACTTAATCGCATTATCGACTAGGTTAAACAGCGCCTGAAACAACAGATACTTGTCGCCACTGACCAAAAACTCTTCACCCGTAGTAAGCGTTAACGATTGACCATTAAATTCAGCCATCACATCGGCCATTTCAAACAGATCTTGGCTGATATTGATTAAGCTGACATCTTGTAGCTCAAGCGTTTGCTGCCCCTCTTCGATGCGCGTCAACGACAACATGGCATCGAAGGTCGCCAAACAATGATCGAGTTCTTCAGTAATAATCGCGCAACTTTCAGTTAATTCTTCTTGCGGCTTACTCGGCAACTGCTCAAGCCCAATACGTAGGTGAGATAAAGGGGTTCGCAGATCATGGGCAATATTATCGGTGACGCCACGCACTGCAGCTAGATTCTTCTCTAGTGCATCGAGCACACCATTAAATTGGCGTGCCAACATATCAAACTCATCTTGACGCCAGCTCACTGGTAACCGGGTTGAATATTGCCCCTGCTCAATTCGCTTACTCAAGCGGTTGTACTGTACTAGGCGACGCAAAATGGCTTTAGAAAATAGATAGCCAAGCGCCAATGTTAGCACCAGCGTCAGCATCAGTGCGGTAATGGCGGCATTGGTAAACTTATCGATTAACGCGCCGAGCTGGTCAACACGGGTCGCAATAAGCATCGGGCCATAGTGAGTCATCACCATGCCACCGGTTAAGATATGTAGTTTTTCAGGCCCACCTGTAAATACCGGAAACTCTCGGTTCTCGGGAAGCATAGGCATGTCTTTGGGGATCATACTGAGCGAGCCAACCAGATCAGTGGAGTCACGCCAAACAATCAGGGCAACTTTTGGATCGGCACCGCGCACCTGACTCGCAAAACTGCGTCTATCAAGTGTTAAAGCCATCTGTTCGTAGCGAGTCTTTTCTGCGTCTAGATGTAGGTCCAGTTGATGTTCTTGCTCGTTGATCAGCTGGCGATACATGCCCAGTAACAAGGTGCCAATAATGACCGTTACTAGGGCAGAAAAAATGATGGTAATGCGCCAGGCACTACTCTGGTAGGGCTTAATGCCCTTGACGTAACCGATATCCAGCACCTCGAACCGTTTCGATCAATTCGCCATGGCCAAGCTCTTCAAACTTACGTCTTAGCTTAGCAATATGCACATCGATAACATTGGTACGTGGATCGAAATGATAATCCCACACAGCTTCAAACAATAGCGTGCGACTGATCACTTGGTTTACATGCTCCATTAGGTACTTAAGTAGCTGGAACTCTTTCGGCTGCAGTAAGATCTCTTGCCCATCTAAAGTCACTTTACGTGTCAGTAGTTCGATAGTCAGTGGGCCTACATTCAAGTCAGTAATCGTCGGCTGCGACTCACCACGTTGCATCAACTTCTCTGCACGAACCAAGAGCTCAGAAAAAGCAAAAGGCTTGGTCATGTAGTCATCGCCACCTGCACGCAAACCTTTAACTCGCTCATCGACATGGCTAAGCGCAGACAAAATCAACACAGGTGTTTGACTGCCCGTCGCGCGCAGCGCTGCTAACAGCTTTAGCCCATCGAGCTGTGGCAACATACGATCTAAAATGATCAAGTCATACTTCATACTGGTCGCCAGCAATAAGCCTTGGTGGCCGTCTGTTGCTGTTTCTATATTGTGCCCTTGCTCAACAAATCCCTTTACGACATATTCGATGGTAGTCGCGTCATCTTCAACCATGAGTATTTTCATGTTTTAGTCCCATTTGAGCAGTGGTAATAATTGTTTATTTTCAATATCGAAGGCTAACTGACGTTTACCCTCAATATCAAGGATTTCTAATTCTATATAACTGATCCCTAAATCGTTGTCGACTTCAGCTTTGACAATATAACCGCTGGTTTCTTTACCGACTAGGGTTAGCATATCTGACAGCGATAAACCATTTTGCTGTAGCATGAGCACACCCGCAAGCTCGTCGCTATCATCTTTTTTAATACGTCCGACTTCGCGCTCTTTTAAGCTGCCGTCTATCGCTCGATATTCATATTCTGTAATGGTGTTAGCTTGGGCATCGATTATCTTAAATTCATAAACTAATTCACCATTTTCGATATCGGCTTCAAATTCAGAGATCACTCCCTCATGTTGCTGCTCAAGCTTCTGCATTATCTCTGTAGGCAAGGGATAATTCCCCGTAGACATCAATGAATACAAGCCCTGACCGGCAAACGAACTACCAGAAACTAACAATAAACCAATTAGCCAGCGAGCCATGGCTCCTCCGAAAAATAAAACGCTAAACCACTTTCAATAAAGGATTATTCAGAAATCAGACGTATGCTGTCAATTTCTATTTCGATACCGCTCCACTCGTCATCGACTTCGCCAACAAGTTTTACTTTCGAGTCGCTTGAAACTTCTATATCACGCAAAAGCTTATTATCAATTTCAACTTCTACGTTACCGCTGTCATCACGGAAAAGGTACTTTTCATCGCCTAAGCTTTGCACTAAATAGCCTGTCAGCTCTACAGGAGTATTATCTTTTGCTGTCGCGGTTTCAGAAGCGGTTTTGATCTGATTAACTGGACCAGGGCCTGTGTATGCAGCCATAGCAGGAAGCGTTAACACTGCAGACAACATGATTAAACCGGTTAATTTTTTAGACATAAAATAATACTCCTCTCAATGTAGGAGTACATAGTACGTCACTCGATGTAACATCAAGATGGAGCAAAGATTAAACTTTGATCATATGC
This sequence comes from Shewanella sp. 125m-7, assembly GCF_052977045.1. Classification (NCBI taxonomy): domain Bacteria; kingdom Pseudomonadati; phylum Pseudomonadota; class Gammaproteobacteria; order Alteromonadales; family Shewanellaceae; genus Shewanella; species Shewanella sp. 125m-7. Next base: position 93,307 of record NZ_JBRILQ010000012.1, on the reverse strand, counting down.
AACTTGCCGAAATAAAGTCCGCTAAATTGCCTGAAAACAAATTACTTTTCCAATATGTGGATTAACTCAGACTTTAACGCCACCGTCGTTTTGGAGCCTACGGTAAGAGCGAGTTTTTGCGCTAAATGCAATGGCACTTCGGCATGAATTTTATGCTGTACGCCAACAACGCTCGCCAACATTCTTACGCTCTCTCCCATCACCAACATAGACTCAACTGTAATATCGAGTTTATTGAAGCTGCGGCACAAACGGCCTTTTTTAATAGAGTTGAAACGTACACCTTGATTGGGGATCACCCAGCGTACCTTAGTGCCCACATCTAAGCTGTCGAAATAGGTACTGGCAATCAGATGTTCACCAAACTTAAGCCAAGTGATCTGTCGCTCTTCTTCTTGCGCTATCACATAGGCATCGAAGATATTGCGTAGGCCCATCTGCTTGGCCACCGCCTCATCTCGCGGACGTGTTAGCACTTCTCTCGGCCGGCCTTGCTGCAACATTTTTCCCTGGCTAATCAAAATCATGCTGTCAGCTAATAACATGGCCTCATTCAAATCATGGGTGACCATAATCACGGGGATCGCTAACTGCTCTTTAAGCCTCGCGAGCTCCAGATAGAGACGCTCACGGGTTTCTCTGTCTACTGCTGAGAAAGGCTCATCGAGTAGTAATACTGACGGCTCGCGTGCCAATGCGCGAGCTAGTGCCACCCTTTGGCGTTGTCCGCCAGAAAGGTGCGCAGGCAGTCTGTCAGGCAGGCCATGTAAATTTACTCGCTCAAGCCAATCTTTTGCCCGCGCTTCACGCTCGGCTTTAGGAATATGATCCAGTGCTGCTATCACGTTTTCAAGTGCAGTTAAATTTGGAAATAAGCCAAAGTGTTGCGGTACATAACCTAAATGCCGTTGCTGCGGCGTCAATTGTACGCTGTGTTTTTTACTAAACCATGGTTTGTCACCGTAACGAATTTCACCGTCTTCAGGCTGCGATAAACCCGCGATCATCCTAAGAAGAGTCGACTTACCGCCCCCAGAAGGGCCGACAACCGCAAGCACTTCACCCGCCTTGCAGCTAAACTCGGCATCTAATTTAATCTGTTTGGTTTGTTTGATTCGGCAATATAGATCAGCGACGATTTGCGACATGTTGTCCTCCAACACGACGCGACAGACTGGTCGTTAACGCCAGTACCGTAACCGCAAACAGCAGTAATACCAGTGACATATTGCCCGCGCTGGCAAAATCAAATGCCTGCACACTGTCATAGATAGAAATAGCAATGGTCTTGGTTTCACCGGCAATATTGCCGCCCATCATCAGCACCACGCCAAATTCACCTAGCACATGAGAAAAACACAATACTATCGCGGTCAATACACCCGGCCACACCATTGGTAGCTCAATTTTAAACAATACTTTTAAGCGGCTCATACCACAGCAAGCCGCAGCATCGCGTACATCTTCAGGTACAGCCTCAAAGGCGCGCTGAATAGGCTGAATCGCAAAGGGGATATTGACTAGAATTGAGGCGACCACCAGCCCTGAAAAATGAAATACTAGCTGATGCCCAAGCAGTTGCTCTAGCATTCTTCCGAGCCAAGACTCACTGCCTAGTCCCACCAGCAGATAGTAGCCGATAACGGTTGGTGGCAACACCAGTGGCACCATGACAAGCGCCTCGACCCAAGATTTACCGGGAAAGTGCCGATAAGCCAAAAAACGTCCCGCTAAAATCGCCAACGGGATCAAAATAAGCACAGTGACACTACTGAGCTTGATTGATAGCAACAGTGCTTCCCAATCCATTAATTCATCGCTCTGCCAAAACCATAGTCTGCAAATACAGCCTGAGCCGACTCCGACTGAAGATAGCTATAAAATACCTTAGCCGTTTCACCAGCCTTAAGGGTTAACACCATGCGTTGCTTTAGTGGCGTATAGTATTTTTGTGGGATCACCACATAATTAGCACGCGCTTTAAAAGGCTTTGCTACTGCTAATGATAACGCCACTAAGCCGCCTTGAGTCGCACCACTCACGGCAAATTGCGCAGCTTGAGAAACATTTTCACCAAAGACTAAGTTCGGTTGAATCGCTTGCCAAAGATCAAGATTTTGCAGCACTTCTTTTGCCCGTTCGCCATAAGGTGCGTGGTCGGGGTTAGCAATCGCAAAACGTTTTAACTGCTTCGCATCCAGCATTTGCTTAACCCCCTCTAAGTTAGCGTCAAGCGGTAACGGAGAAGATTTTGGGGCTGCAATTGCAAGTTGACCTATCGCATAAACCACGCCGTCATCTCGCGTCTGTTTAGCCTGAGTCAGTTGGGTGATATAACGTTCGTCGGCAGAGAGAAATAGCTCAAAGGGGGCACCATGCCTAATCTGCGCCACAAAGTTACCGGACGAGCCATAGGAGATCCTGACTTTACGGCCAGTCTCTTGGGTAAATTGTTTAGCGATATCATCAAGCGCAAACTTAATGCTCGACGCTGCCGCGATAACCGGGATATCTTGCGCCGCCTGCGCACCTTTGCTCATTGCCAAAAAGGGCAGCAATAGTGCAATCAACATAAGCCTAAACTTCATTGAGCCAATCTCCTTGAGTCGCTAATCACGCCAATTAACGGGTTATTTATCCCACATTTTTGCGGCTTGCTCATCTGCGTCACGAGCTTCGACCCAATTAGCGCCTTTATCACCGGCTTCTAACTTCCAAAACGGTGCTTTAGTCTTAAGAAAATCAATTAAGAACTCACAAGCAGCAAAAGCAGCCTTGCGATGGGCGCTGGTTACGCCGATAAAGACGATTTGCTCACCCAGCGCCATAGCCCCTACGCGATGGATAATGGTGACATTGTTCAATGGCCACCGCTCACGTGCCTCGGCTTCGATCTGATTCAGCACCGCTTCGGTCATGCCAGGGTAATGCTCTAATGTCAGGTCGGTAACCGCGCTGCCATCGTTAAAATCTCGCACTTTACCGACAAAGGTCACCACCGCGCCATCGCTATTGTCTTGGCTGATTAACTGGTATTCCTCTGGAACGTTAAAGTCTAGGGTCTGAACACGGATCATATTAACCTCCGGTTACAGGTGGGAAGAACGCCACTTCATCACCATCTACAATCTCGGTGTCCCACTGGCTAATCGTTTGGTTTACTGCAACCAGTAACTTGTCTGATGCCAACACCTTGGCCCACTTCTCATCGGTAGCGGCTAAGGTTGCACGTAGGCCTTCAGCGGTTTGTGTGTGTTCACCGGCTTCAACTTTTACGCCAGCGGTGCCAAGTAGCTCTCTAACTTGTGCAAAAAATAATACGTTAATCATCTTGATTTATACCTTAAAGTGCCCAGACTTACCGCCACGTTTCTCAGTCAAACGTACCTGAGAAATCACCATATCTTTTTGCACTGCTTTACACATATCGTAGATAGTCAAAGCGGCAACCGAAGCGGCCGTTAACGCTTCCATCTCAACGCCGGTTTTACCCGAAAGCTTACAAAGGCTGCGGATCCACACACGGTTGTGCTCAGGTTGCGCTTCTAGCTCAACTTCAACCTTGGTCAGCATTAACGGGTGGCATAGCGGGATTAAATCAGATGTTTTCTTTGCCGCTTGGATGCCCGCAATACGCGCAGTCGCAAACACGTCACCTTTATGGTGGCTGCCGCTCATGATCATCTCTAGCGTTTCGCTTGCCATTTCAATATAGGCTTCTGCTCGTGCTTCACGCTCGGTAACTAACTTGTCTGTCACATCTACCATGTGAGCATTACCATCGGCATTAATATGGGTAAAAGCATTAGTCATTGGGGTTACGCCTTTTATAAAATTGGGGTCATAAAATATGAATGAAAAAAGTACCGTAAAACAAGGCTCTGACGAGACTTATTCGGTTATTTTTTTCACGTGCATCACAAAGTTACAAGGACGATGTGTTGCATCAAGTTGTTCTTTAATCAGCTTATTCCAGCCAGTCTTACAAGCCCCTGTGGAGCCTGGAAGACAAAAAATAGCGGTCTTATTCGCAATACCGCCTAACGCACGCGACTGCACGGTTGATGTGCCAAGTTCGGTATAAGTGATATGACGGAATAGTTCGCCAAAACCTTCGATATCGCGATCAAATAGCGGCTTTACCGCTTCTGGCGTGTTATCTCTATCGGTGAAGCCGGTACCACCCGTGGTGATAATGACCTGCACATTATCAGCGGCAATCCATTGAGAGAGCACTGAACGAATTTGGTATTTATCATCTTTAATGATCTGACGCTCAACCAAATTGTGGCCAGCCTCAAGCAAGGCGCTTTCAAGAAAAGCACCCGAGGTATCAGATTCAAAATTTCGAGTATCAGATAAGGTTAAAACAGCAATATTTAATGCCGTAAATTGGCTTTGAGTGCAGTGTCCCATTATGGTCTCTTATTTATCCGAGTCTAACGACAATTATACCTAGCTTCTGACGCAACTTAGTTGCGTCAGATCAGAATTTAATTAGCCGCCGATAGAAGCTAGGTGCTGAGTCACACCTGTGATGCCGTCATGTAAGAAGTGGGTCTCTTTTTTCTGTGCAAGCTGGCCATGTAAGCGCTCAATCAATTCAGCTTGTTGATCTGGTGTTTGCAACAGATCCCGCAGATCGACGCCATTTTCAGTGAACAAGCAAAGGTGTAATTTACCTTTGGCCGAAACACGTAAGCGGTTGCAGCTGGCACAGAAGTTTTTCGCGTACGGCATGATAAGCCCGATGCGACCTTGATAATCTTGATGACTGAAATTTTGCGCTGGGCCATCGTCGACCGCTGGCGTATCAAACTGCCAGCCTGCCTGTTCTAACTGTAACTTAATATCGTTACCCGCAAGATGATGCGCCTTGAAGTAGTCGTGGCCTAAACCCGTTTCCATCAACTCGATAAAGCGCAGATCGATAGGCGTATTTTTAATCCAGTGTAAAAAGCGCGGTAAGTCTTTATCATTAAGACCTTTAAGCAGTACCGCATTAATCTTTACTCTCTCGAACCCGGCTTCTAAGGCTGCATCAACACCGCGCATCACTTCATCAAATTTATTCTCACCGGTGATTTGGTAGAACATTTTCGGATCTAAACTATCGACCGAGATATTGATGCGTCTAAGCCCAGCGTCATACCACTCTTGCGCATGCTTAGCTAAACGATAACCGTTAGTCGTGGTCGCAATGGTGTTGATCTTATCGTTATCTTTAATGATACGGATAATGTCGGTGAAATCCTTTCGTAAAGAAGGCTCACCACCCGTAATACGAATTTTCTGAGTGCCGACCTCTGAGAAAGCTGAGACTAGATGTTCGATTTCATTGAGATCGAGAAATTTAGGCTTACCATCTGGGCGGTAGCCATCGGGGAGGCAATAGGTGCACTTAAAGTTACATACGTCAGTCACTGACATACGCAGATAATGAAACCGTCGACCAAAGTTGTCTTGTAGTTGGGACATGATCACCTTTCCAAGTAAGGGGAGGTGAGATCATTTCTTTTCTCACCCCGGTGGCGTTATTGCCACGGCTAAAAACCCGTATCTGTTTCGACGTAGGGAAAGAAGCTCGGAGAACCGTCAACCTTGATTATAGGCGTATTTCTGTGACAAACCATACCCCCAGAACCATAATTGTCGGTCCAAAGCACCGAATGCAAAGTTTTTGTGACACTAGTCACGCGCCATAGCGGTCAAAATATATGCGCCGTTATCGTAGAAATACTGTGCCCTTGATCGATTTTGAGGTAAGGTGAACTAAAACATTAAAACACCCGTTTATAGTGTGGTTGATTCAATTCGCACTATTGTCATCGGGGATAAAGAGGGAAGGGTGATCTGATGGAACGCGAATCGATGGAATTCGATGTTGTGATCGTGGGGGCGGGTCCTTCAGGATTAGCAGCTGCATGTCGTTTAATGCAAATATCTCAAGATAGTGGCCAAGAGCTCACCGTCTGTGTGGTTGAAAAAGGCTCTGAAGTTGGCGCACACATTCTATCCGGTGCGGTGTTCGAGCCTAATGTACTCGATGAGTTGTTTGACGATTGGCGAGATAAGAATGCCCCGCTACACACGGCGGTTACCCATGATGAAATTCATATGCTCAGCTCGGCAATCGATGCGCGTACCATGCCAAATGCCCTAGTGCCTAAAACCATGCACAACCAAGGAAACTATATTATCAGCGTGGGTAACCTATGCCGCTGGTTAGCAGAGCGCGCCGAGGAGTTAGGCGTCGAAGTCTTTCCCGGTTTCCCTGCAAGCGAGTTATTATTTAACGAAGATGCTAGCGTTAAAGGCATTCAAATCGGCGACATGGGCGTGGGCGAGGATGGCCAACCTAAAGACAGTTATGAACCTGGTATGGAGCTACACGCTAAATATACCGTCTTTGGTGAAGGTTGCCGCGGTCACTTAGGCAAACAACTTATCGATAAGTATCACCTCGATAATGGTAAAACCCCGCAACACTATGGTTTAGGTTTTAAAGAGATATGGACCGTACCCAGCGAGCAGCATGAACTCGGTAAGGTTGTACATACTGGCGGCTGGCCATTAACTGAAGGCGCCTCAGGCGGCGGCTTTATGTATCATATGGAAGACAACCAAGTTGCCGTTGGTTTGATTATCGACCTTAACTACAAGAACCCTCATCTAAGCCCGTTCGATGAATTCCAGCGCTATAAGACACACCCCGTTATCGCTAAAACCCTCACTGGTGGTGAACGTATCGCTTATGGTGCAAGAGCCATCACAAAAGGTGGCCTAAACTCGTTGCCAAAGCTCACTTTTCCAGGCGGTATGATTATCGGCTGTGATGCTGGCACGCTTAACTTTGCCAAGATCAAAGGCACGCATACCGCAATGAAGAGCGGAATTTTAGCTGCAGAAACATTAGCACAGGCGATGATGGCCGGGGTTGAAGCGGGTAAAGACCTCGATTGCTTACAAGACAGATTTGATGAAAGTTGGCTAAAAGAGGAGCTATATGCTTCACGTAATTTTGGCCCTGCTATGCATAAGTTTGGTACCTATCTGGGCGGAGCATTCAACTATATCGACCAGAACTGGTTCGGTGGTAAGCTGCCTATTACATTACGTGATGAAAAGCCTGATTACGCCCAGATGGCTGAATCGAGTGCTTACAACAAGATCGATTACCCTAAGCCTGATGGCAAGTTGAGTTTTGACAAGCTCTCTTCTGTTTACCTATCTAATACCTTTCATGAGGAAGATCAGCCGTGCCATCTACGCTTGAAAGATGCACGCATTCCTATTGAGGTTAACTTAGTTAAATTTGATGAACCAGCGCTGCGCTATTGCCCTGCCGGAGTGTATGAGATTATCGAAGAAGCTGGTGAGAGGAAGTTTGTTATCAACGGTCAAAACTGTATTCACTGTAAGACCTGCGACATTAAAGACCCAAGCCAAAATATTACTTGGGTTACGCCTGAGGGTGGCGGTGGACCAAACTACCCCAACATGTAGTAGCGCTCCGCCAAGTAAAGAACCCAACAAAAATGCCTATCGAATATTGTCGATAGGCATTTTTATTTTCAACCCTAAACCACCTACTTCGGAAGGTGGGTTCTTTACTTTAGCTGCGCTAAAAAACTCGCGGCTTAATGAAGTTAATCGTTAGCGGGTATTTATAACTCACGCCTTCACTCGCTTTAATCGCGGCGATAATCGTCACTATCACATCAAAGATGGCTAAAATACCAAATAGAAAAAAGCCAATACCGACGAACATGAGTATGCCGCTGACAATAAAATAGATAATGACGCTAATTTTAAAGTTAAGGCAGTTTCTGCCGCAACTTTCCACAAAGGCATATTCGTCACGCTTCATCAGCCAAATAACCAATGGCCCTAAAATACTGCCAAAAGGGATCAGGTAACCCGAAAAGCTCGCAAGGTGCACCAATACTCCCATATTCTTTTCGTCTCGGGTCATACATTCACTCCTTGAAGTCACTTGTGTCACTTGTGTCACTTAGTTGTCCCCTTATCGGGTTTGCGGGCCATATAGACGCATCTGCCAATCTTCTATGGCCATATTCTCTATGCGGCGTTGCAGGCTATTGACCCAAGCAACGGCTAACCCTTCGCAATCAGCTAAACGTTGATATTGTTCGGCATTAAATTCAGGCAGGAAATAGATATGCATCGCCTCGGCGACACTGATATCGGTCAGGCGCTCAAGCAACAAGACGGTATCTGTCACGTAGATAGTGCCAGGCTTAAGTACTCGGTAAAACCAACCGCAACGTCCGCTTTGCTGCATTGCTAGCGCAAATTCTTTATGACCAAACTGTAGATTGAGCTTAAAGCAGGGAGAGCGTGGTTGAGTCACTTGTAGTTCAACTTCACCTATTTTGATGATATCGCCGATATGCACTTGGGTCTCATCTAGCCCTACCGTACTAATATTCTCACCCATGGCTGGCGCATCTTTAAAGCTAGTCATCATATCCCAGCGACGATACTGACCATAATGCTCACGAGGAAAATGATGTAGCACCCGATCCAATCCACCGTGATGTTTAGGGTCGGCTTGCGCATCTCCGACAACGGCTTGAATACCCACTCGTAACTCTGTGGCGCGACACTTGTGATTAATCCCGGAGCTCACGCCTGCGAGATCCACTATTGCTTCGCCATGGTATATGCCTGAGATCTGCTCGACTAATATTTGAGGTGCCATCGATATCCACTCTATTGAAAAACGTAAACTATCCTAATATCGCTATTGTTAATAAGCGCAGCAACTTTATCAAGCTGCAGATACAGTTGATGCCAAACTTATTCCACAATACCTGCCGCCACGCTAATACGACACTAATAAGACAATACCACTCGATTACGACCTTGCTCTTTGGCTTGATAGAGTGCGATATCGACACGATTGATCAGATCTTCAGCCTGTTCCGATGCGCGGTGCTGGGCAGCCCCACTACTCACTGTGACATTAATTTCACAACCATTGACGCGTAATTGTCGCTCAGCCACCTGCTGTCTTATCTTTTCAGCCAGCTCACCACTCTGACTTAAACTGCAGTTAGGCAGCAATATTAAAAACTCCTCTCCGCCCCAACGGCATAACAAGTCATCCTCTTTTAGCTGACTTTTCAGCATATGGCTAACGGTTTGGATGACCAAGTCACCAATATTATGTCCGTAAGAATCATTGACCAGTTTGAAGTGATCGATATCGATGAGTAATAGCGACATGGGTCGATTATCAAGAACGGATCGTGTTAATGAGTTAGCAAAATGTTCTTCGAAGGCCTGGCGGTTGGCCGCGCCAGTGAGCTTGTCGGTTGATGCCATCGATTCTAATTTACGCTGATACTTCCCCAAGGTCATATTAGCGATGATCAGCACCCCAAGAGTCACCAACAAACTTAAACCTATATTGACCCAAAAAGTGGTTAACAGCTTTTGCTCACCCCGCGCCTCATTCTGCTCCACAATTAAGTGCCACTTAAATTCTGGCACCAAACGGCTATTTAGGAAGATAGTATTGCCAGCCTTTTGATACGAAAACGAGGTGCTAGGGCTAGCAAGTATTCTGATTGCGAGCTTTTCAAGCCCTGGGCTGGTTTGCAACGTCGCAGCGCCATCATACTGCTGACTGTGCAGGGTAATCACGCCTTGCCTATCGGTAAAATACACGCTGCGGTTATAACGAGTCTGATAGAGCTCAATTAGACGTTTTACACTTTCAACGGCTAAACCAACCCCGGTCACACCAATAAAGTTACCTTCAAAGTCAAACACCTTATAGTTAACGTAGATAACAGTTCGATTCTGATCTGCCGAATCTTGATCAATATTAACTTCAAAGTTTTCATCTTCAGGTAGAGAACGAACTCTAAAATACCAAGCATCGTCAGGATCGATATCTTTAATCTGTTTAAGTACTCCACTGGAGTGGTAATACTTACGTGAGGCTTCGGAGACAAAAAAACTGGTGACGGTGCCGTATTTTTCCTGGATCTCTTTCAAATAGCGAATGAGTTTCTCTGGATGCTTTTCTTGATTAATGGTCCAGTCTCTGACAAAAGTGTCTTGCGCCATCAATGAAGAAATAAAAATAGGTCTAAGCAGATCTTGCTGAATTTCCGAGTAAATATTGTCACTGGTCAGTGGCAGGTTATTCTCTTTAATCTGTTCACTTAGTGAATCGTGGGCGACTTGATAACTGATCCCACTGGTCACCACGAAGGCCGCTAGCAGCAATAAAGAGAGAATCCATATAAAACGCTTTTTATCATTCCAAACTCGATTGCCCATACTCCATCCTCACTCAACATCAGTGAACTGCTGCAGCCCTAAGCCCAGCAGTTGTTAAACTTTTGTGAATGGTAACTGAAAAGAAAAGTACTCGCATCGACTTTTAATCTATTACTGCAATTTAAATACAATAAATAAAAAGCCTCGCTAAAGGAGCGAGGCTAAATATACTGCTTAGGAGTGGAAGTTTGCATTCAGAGTGTATCTGCAAAGTATCCTAGACGTAGAAGATGACACGAATAGAGCATAGACATTGCATCGATATGACTTCGCTATAAATTAACTAAAATAAAAGACTACTCCGGCGATAAATGTTGTTTCAAGCCCTTGCCTGGGATAGAGCTGTTACACGTCACCGCAAATCCAGACCAAACGGCAGCTTCCTGCATTGACTCCATCATTGTTTGTTGACTGACTAAGCCATGAATAAGCCCGGCCGCATAAGCGTCCCCTGCCCCCGTAGTATCGACCACTTGGCACGGTACAGCTGCAACTTGAACGGGGGCTAATTCGCTGTAGAGAGTCGCTCCGTTCTCGCCATCGGTAACCACAAAGTATCGTAACTGTTCGCCCGCAATTGTTTTAGCGAACACCCATGGGTCGCCGTCGCAGCGCCCCTGCATATCACTCAACGACGCTATCAGCACATGACAGGGCCGCGCCCGCTCATCTTTGGCTAACTGAGCCACCACCCAGCAATGAGCCATTGCCGTCTTGGCCCAGCTCGCAGCGCCCTCAGTTGAGGAGTTGATATAAAGGGCATCTATATTTTGCCAATTGGGCGGTAGTGGCAGCTCGAACTTAGGTCGTTCAGGCCGAATAATGGTGCGCTCGCCATCAGGGGTCATCATCAACAACATCTCGCAAGTATTACCTGCTCGGCGCTGGATCTGACTACAGTTAATCCCTTGGGTACTCGCCTCGGCTAATAGCCAGTCACCAACCTTATCACGGCCAACCTCAGTCACTAAGGATACCTGATGCCCAGCCCAGACTAGCCCTATACCTGTATTGGCACCGCCGCCACCTAAGCGCTGACCACCATCTTTATAATGAAATCTGCCACCGGTTTTAATGGCATGGTTGAGCAAAAAAATACGATCACAATTGAGGTTTGCTACCAGTAATATATTCGCCATAGCTTTTCGATAAGGAAGATAATGACTCTGATAGTAAGAGATTTATCCGCGGGTTCCAAGTCGTAGGCTAAACATGTGTCATAAAGGGCTATTTATTACATTTATTACCATCTATGTAAGCGATCTCTCAAGCCTATGTAAGCCCTCGTAAGCACTGCTTTCTCTTTATGTCTCACACATAACGGCTAACAGTATGAAAGTTAACCAAACAAATGAAAGACTCGGCAAAGTCTCACCATGATTAGATTTAGCTATTCAATAATGTAATAGCAAAATTAAGATTAACGAAAGTAATATATAGCAAAGCATCTAAGTAGGAATGATTGAATGGACTCAATTATTGGTGTAAACGAGCAAATGGAGTTTGGGGCAACGCCAGAGGCCCAGCTTACTCGATATCAAGCGTGTTTAGTGGAATTCGAACAGCTGCAATATACCGATGAGTACGTGTTGCAGGTCAAAGAAGATATCAAAAAACTACAGGCGATGATCGCAAAAAAGGGTGAACCCTAACGCGATCACCCTTCTAAATTTATAAGCTACAATATTACATGTCGCAGGCTTTAAGCGGCTTGCGTAGCTGAGCACGGACGTTATCCATGCCTGAATAGAACTCTTTCATCATCAGTAGTCCCATCATCTTACCGTTATCGGTCACAATCAGCTTATCAGGGTCTGTTGGGTCATTCTTAATTGCGCCGATAGCCTTCATCGATGCCATCTCTTTGAACAAGGCAGTATCGAGATTTACACCGAAAGTTTCACGGAAATACTTACGTGATAATCGACCCGAGAACATCCCCAATAAGAAACGATACTGCATGACTTCCTTACGGCCATAATTTTTCTGCTGATCAACACCCATACGACCACCAGCAATGCGTTCTTGGTAATTTCTTAGAGAGAATGTATTCACATAAAGCGTATCATTTAAGAAACTAAATGAACCTGAACCGACACCTAGATACTCATCATAATCGATAACGTATTCATCAAAGCCTTCGTTATTCGCCTTACCAAACGCCCAAGCTGATAACTGGTTATATTGACCATTCAAGCTATTCAGGATTTGACGATACTGACGTGCCATATCCCCATGTGGCGCGGCTAACTTACCTTTGACGCTCTTACGCGTTTGGTGAGTAATCATCAGCGGATAAGTCGTAATTTGGCGAGGGTCCAAACGAGAGGCCATATCCAAGTCATGCTGGATCACCTCATCGGTCTGGCCACGGAAGCCAAAAATAAGATCGACGTTAATGATCGGAAACAGCTCTTTGGCTGCCATGATCTTATCGAAGGTCTCTTGTCCAGAACCGAACTTATCAAGACGGTCTGTCATCGCTAGAATATCATCATTAAAGCTCTGCACGCCTATCGACATACGATCCACTAAGCCTTCTAGCTGTTTAAAGCCTGGGCTATCTAAGTGCTGTGGATCAGACTCGCACGACACCTCTTTGATGCTTGGGAATAGTTTTTTAGCGTGTTCAATTGTACGGGCCAACTCGTCTTCTAATACGGTTGTTGTGCCGCCACCGATATACATAGACTCGAAGTCATAGCCTAATGCTTTAACCATATCCATCTCTTTACGCAAAGAGATAAAATAAGCGCGCGCCTTATCCTCTTTAAATAGGAAGCGGTGGAAGGTACAGAATGAACATAGGGTATGACAAAAAGGGATATGGGCATAAAGCATGTACTTCTTGCCTTCAATTGGATTTGGCATCATTTCAGCCGAAACCGTGTCTAATCTTAAATTGCGATCAACATAAAACTGCATGACTTTTTCCATACCGCTAATCATCCAGTTAGGCGTAGTGATGTTGGCGTTATACGGTTGAGCAGTTTCAGGCAAAATAATTGAAGACATAAAAATTCCTATAAAATAGTGCTAATTACAAAAGAATTGAAAATATGGGAATGAACTAGCGGAAAGCAAAATTAGCACTTTAATTAAGCATAAAACGTGATTTGGTTATAACTTAACGTTTCCTACCAATGAAATGTAGTTTTTTTTGTTAAGCAGATCATAGTTTAGTGTTTGCGCATAAAACGTACAGCAGACCCCTGATATAAAAACACCCCAGCTACAAGTAGCTGGGGTGTTTAGGCGTTAAGTGTAAAGAGGATTACTCTTTGTACTTAAGCGTACCGTTCTCTTTGATCTCATCGAACCAAAGATTGTGGTGTTGGCTTGCCCAAGTTTCGTCACAGTAACCAGAAACCATACACTCCATACCACCTTCAGACATAACCGTTGCCATGAAGATATGCACGATTGAGAAAGCAGTAATGATGATAGCACTGACAGAGTGAAGCACTAACGCAATTAGGCTTAATGTACGGCTAGGCTCGAACAAGTTCGGGAATAGCAATAACATACCAGAAGCAGAAATCAGCAGGCCAAAGGCAGCGAATGCCCAGAACCATAACTTCTCACCCGCGTTAGCAAAACCTGCGTCAGGATGCTTACCTTTAAATGGACCGAAGTTGATGTAACCACCAACAACCATCATCCATTTAATGTCGTACATCTTAGGCATCTGGTTCTTAGCCCATAACGTTACCATTAGCGCCCAACCCAACATGAATGGGATCGCCATGATGTCGTGGACTTGCTTAGCAGCGTTTACCATACCAGCCCATAGGCCTTCACCTATGTACGGCTGAACGAAGTAACGACCAGCAAGTAGCATTAAGCCTGTCAGAATCAATAGCAGACAAGGGATCGCACCTAGCCAGTGAATTGATACGTCAAACTTAGACCAGCGGTAAACCAGCTTGCCTGAGTAACCACCGTGAAGCTTAGAAATGCCATTCACTTTGATAAACAGAACAAAAATAATGATCATGCCGAAAAGGGCAGCCATTAACGCTGGAGCAAGAATATCACTACGCAATTCAAGCACACGTAGGTCATACGTGTTGATTGCTTGACCGTGGAACTCACTTGTTGATGTTGTACGGCCTTCTTCGCCAGCTTTTAGCTGAGCCCAAATTTGACCGTTGTTAACTTCAATAGTGTCGCCCACTTTGTCAGTAGCATGAGCGAAAACAGAGACACTGAAAAACAGTGCAATTGCTACGCCTATGTGTTTTAACCATTTGTTCATAATACGTCCTCTTTTACCACAGGGTGGCTCAAGAAAATGAGCCACCTAGGGTACGTTGGATGTTAGTCAACCTAAGTTGATTAACCCCAAACTGCGTTTTTAGAACCACGGTATGCAACACGCTCACGGAAGATTGCAGAAACAACTTCTGCGTCACCCGCTAGTAGCGACTTAGTAGCACACAGTTCAGCACACATAGGTAGCTTGCCTTCAGCAATACGGTTTGCACCGTACTTCTGACGCTCTGCATCAGAGAAGTTCTCTTCTGGGCCACCGGCACAGAAAGTACACTTGTCCATCTTACCGCGAGCACCGAAAGCGCCGCCTTGAGGGAACTGAGGTGCACCAAATGGGCAAGCGTATAGGCAGTAACCACAACCGATACAAGTATCTTTGTCGTGAAGTACGATGCCATCTTCAGTCTTGTAGAAACAGTTTGCAGGGCAAACAGCCATACAAGGTGCATCGCTACAGTGCATACATGCTACTGAGATAGACGCTTCGCCTCTCTCACCATCATTGATAGTCACTACGCGACGACGTTGAATTCCCCACTCTAGAGCAGAGTCGTTTTCGTTCTTACATGCTGTGACACAACCGTTACACTCGATGCAGCGCTTGGTATCACATAAAAATTTCATTGTAGCCATTCTGGCAATTCTCCTAGCTAATTCTGCTATTACGCTTTAGTGATCTGACACAGCGTTGCCTTGGTTTCCTGCATCTGAGTCACAGGGTCATAACCATAAGTCATTGCAGTGTTAGCTGATTCACCAATAACGTAAGGAACAGTACCTTCTGGATAGTTAGGCGCTAAGCTTTCACCTTCCATGACACCCGCAAAGTGGTAAGGCATCCAAGTTACACCAGGCTTAACGCGTGGAGTGACCATAGCCTTGATCTTAATACGACCACCTTCAGCACCTTCTAGCCATACTGTGTCACCGTCTTGAATGTTACGGTCAGCAGCATCAGCAGGACTAATTTCAACAAACATCTCTTGTTGAAGTTCAGCCAACCATGGGTTTGAACGCGACTCTTCACCACCACCTTCATACTCAACTAGACGACCAGAAGTCAGACCTAGTGGGTACTTATCTGTGTTGTCCACCTCTTGGATTGACTTGTACAGAGTTGGTAAACGATGAACTTGCATATCGTCATAAGTTGGGTACTTAGACACAAGATCACGACGAGGCGTGTATAACGGCTCACGGTGAACAGGTACTTGGTCTGGGAAGGTCCAAACGATACAACGTGCTTTAGCGTTACCGAATGGAATACAACCGTGCTTCATCGCAACGCGTTGGATACCACCAGAGATATCAGTCTTCCAGTTCTTACCATCGGCATGCTTCTTCTCTTCAGCCGTTAGGTCGTCCCACCAGCCAAGTTGCTTAAGCATGTCAGCTGTGAACTCTGGATAACCGTCTTGGATTTCAGCGCCTTTAGAGAAGCTACCGTCAGCCAAGATGTTCTCGCCTTTATACTCAACACCGTAACGAGCGCGGAAGTTACCACCGCCCTGTAGAACGTGTTTGCTTGTGTCATACAGGATCTGTGTACCAGGATGCTTCTGCTCTGGCGTACCCCAACATGGCCAAGGTAGACCGTAAGTCTCGCCTTTAGCAGGACCGCCCGCAGCTTCAAGTGTCTTGTTGCTGAAGGTTCCCCAGTTCATGGTGTGCTCTTTAATACGCTCTGGGCTTTGACCAGACATACCAATCGTCCACATACCGCGGTTAATTTCGCGAGTAATGTCTTCGATAACAAGAACGTCGTTGGCATCTTTAGCGATACGCTTAGTATATTCGTCTGCAAAACCAAGTTTTTGAGAAAGACGGTACATAATCTCAAGGTCGGTCTTAGATTCGAATAATGGCTCGATAACCTTTTCGCGCCACTGCTGGCTACGGCCAGAGTTAGATACTGAACCTTCAGTTTCAAACTGAGTTGCAGCAGGCAATAGGTAAACACCATTCTTACGACGGTGCATAACACCCGCCATAGTTGGGAACGGATCCACAACAACGACAGTGTCCATTTGATCGAGTGCATCACGTACGTCGCGCTGACGCGTTTCAGTGTTAACTGATTGACCCCAGAAGAATGCCATACGAATACGGTCTTTCTG
Source organism: Shewanella sp. 125m-7 (assembly GCF_052977045.1). NCBI lineage: Bacteria > Pseudomonadati > Pseudomonadota > Gammaproteobacteria > Alteromonadales > Shewanellaceae > Shewanella > Shewanella sp. 125m-7. Next base: position 76,598 of record NZ_JBRILQ010000012.1, on the reverse strand, counting down.
AGCTAGCTTCTCAGGTGTTTCTAGAACACCGTCATGCCAACGTGAACAAGGAATACCAGGTGTGTTCATCGGAACGCGACCTAGGTATGAGTTTTGGTCGAAACGAGCCTTAACCCAATCGTAGTCCAGGTCCCAAACGTTAGTCCAGTGCTTCCAAGCACCTGTCGCTAGACCGTAATAACCTGGAAGGTTATCGAACAATAGACCTAAGTCGGTCGCACCCTGTACGTTATCGTGGCCACGGAAGATGTTAGTACCACCACCAGACACACCCATGTTACCAAGGGCTAGCTGAAGGATACAGTATGCACGAGTGTTCGCGTTACCCACGTGATGCTGAGTACCACCCATACACCAAACTACAGTGCCTGGACGGTTGTCGGCCATAAGCTTAGCAGCTTGATAAACATCAGCTTCGCTAACACCAGTAACATGCTCAACCTCTTTAGGTGGGAACTTCTTCGCTTCTGCACGAATAGACTCCATCTCGAACACACGCTCTTTGATGAATGTCTTATCTTCCCAACCATTTTCAAAGATGTGCCAAAGCATACCGTAGATGAATGGAATATCAGTACCTGGACGAATTGCACAGTGTAGGTCTGAGTGAGCTGCTGTGCGAGAGAAACGTGGATCAACCACGATAATCTTAGCGTTGTTCTTCTCTTTAGCGATCAAGATATGCTGCATTGCAACAGGATGCGCTTCAGCCGGGTTTGCCCCGATGAAGAAGATTGCATTTGCATTCTGGATATCGTTGAAAGAGTTAGTTTGCGCACCGTAACCCCAAGTGTTAGCAACACCGGCTACCGTGGTAGAGTGACAAATACGTGCTGAGTGGTCGACGTTGTTCGTGCCCCACATAGCCGCAAATTTACGGTACATGTAGCAGCCTTCGTTCGAGAACTTAGCGCTACCCATAAAGTAAACAGAGTCTGGACCAGATTCTTTACGAATGGTCTGCATCTGGTCGCCAACTTCGTTGAAAGCTTGCTCCCAAGATAGTTTCTTCCACTTGCCATCAACAAGCTTCATTGGGTACTTAAGACGCTTTTCACCGTGACCATGTTCACGTAGTGCAGCACCTTTAGCACAGTGACCGCCCGCGTTGAATGGGTGATCGAAAGCTGGCTCTTGACCTGTCCATACGCCATTTTGAACTTCAGCGTATAAACCACAACCTACCGCACACGCACTACATACAGTACGTTTGATTTCAGTTGGTACATCATGTGGGATATCTTTGGCTTCTGCTTTGCGCATCATGCCTGTACCCAACAAAGAAGCTGCTGCAATACCACCAGAGGTGATACCTGCTTGCTTCATAAATTGACGACGGCTGATACCTAGAGTTTTTTTCTCTACAGTAGGTGCCGCGTTGGATTTGCGAGTTAACTTCATCGCTTAAATTCTCCTAAACTAGCCGCGTAAGCTATTGTAATAATTGCGGATATGCGCAGTTTCATGATAGCCATTGTCATTGTTTGTGCTGACTTTACTTTCACTTGCTTGAGCAACACTGATGCCGGTAGCGGCGATAGCAACACTTGCAGTGCCACCAATGGTCAGTGCTTTCAGCAAAGATCTGCGGTTCAGATCAGGCTGTTGCTTCTTCATTCTTACTCCTGGTAGAAAGGAATACTCTGGTTATAAAAACTTAAGATACTTTTAAAAATCACACTGCACACACTTCAACTGAATCATTTGTAAACAAAGTGTTAGCTTTGTAAAAAGTGTTTACTTATTAAAGGTATCCATTCAAATCACCCGCGTAATATAAAGAATTTTATGTCAGGAAAAATTGATCTGAATCTGGTTAAATTTCTACTTTTGGCCAAATTTTACCGAAAGTGTTAAGTAGCGCATATTTACAGAAGTGTAGACGGTATATAGCACTAAAAATTTACGCTTTACGAGTTGAGGTTGATTAACAAATAATTAGCAACTACAACACCTTAAATTCAATCTATAAGCTTAATAGCAACTATTACCATTTATTCCATCTAATGCCTACTATTTAGACAAATGTAGTTATTTCAGGAGTCAAAACATTAGCGCGAGAAGCTATGGAGAGGAGCCACAAATCTGTCTGTACACAAAACGTTAATATATCTTAACGACTGCAGTAAAAACGTTACCTTTCAAAACAGTCGGTTTGTATATATTCGTTCGCTTTACTATTTAGTTTATGAAGGGAAACCTGCGTCAGAGGGAAGCGATTTCAATCGCTCTTACTTTAACGAGCCTAATACTGATCACTATAGCAAGCGATCGACTTAGAGTGCTTTTAGGCGAACTAATTTAAGGCGGGTGAACGATACTAATCAGTAAAAGAAGTTGATCGACTCAAAATGTTTTTGGCACACTAATTCAAGGCGAATAGATGACATTAGGATTGGCCTCTTATGAGTCAAGTGGCACGCAAAGAATCCTCATTACAGACGCGTTTTAGCCAAAAAAAATACCCCGACTAGGTCGAGGCATTTTTCATATGATAATGAAACAAGCGTTAGTCTTTATAAACGATACTATTGCTATCTTTCATTTCATCGTGCCATACATTGTGATGTTGGATTGCCCAGTTTTCATCGCAATAACCCGATACCATACACTCCATACCGCCTTCACTTAATACCGTCGCCATCCAAATATGTACGATAGTAAATGCGATAATGATAATCGCGCTTATGGAATGGATTAGCAATGCAGCCATCGAGGCTTCACGTGGTAGATCTAAACCCGGTAATACAAGCATTAAACCAGATGCGGCAATAAATAAACCGAATATCGTTAAGCTCCAGAACCACATTTTCTCACCGGCGTTAGCAAATCCACTGTCAGGATGCTTACCTTTAAATGGGCCAAAGTTGATGTAACCACCAACGACTAAGAACCATTTTAAGTCATACATCTTGAAAGTTTGCATCGGCATCCACTTAACAACACACAGGATCCAAGACACGATAAATATCGGTCCAACCCAATCATGTATTGTCTTACTACCGTAGATCAGTCCAGCCCACAGGCCTTCACCGATATAAGGTTGTAATACGTGTTTGCCCAGCATGATATTTAGACCCGTGAAAATTAGCGCCAAACAAGAGGTCGCTAATACCCAGTGGATCCACAGATCTGCTTTAGACCAACGTAGCACCATTTTTCCTGAAAAGCCTTTGCTCAATTTAGAGGGGCCATTCACTAGGTAGAAAAATAGAAATGCAGCAAAAACGCCAACAACTGTAATCCCCATTATTGGGGTTAAGTACTTATTACGAACGATTTCGCCTTCATTACCGACAACGTTAATTAAAACACCAGCCTCAACATTGTTTGCAGTGGTATAACCCGACTCGCCCGACTTAACAGCACGCCAAAGATCCACGTCATTGGTAGCAACTTGCTGCTGATTCGTTTGACCATCCGCAGCCATTACTGAAGCGCTAAGCCCCAATCCCATTGAAAGCACCAATGGAATTACTAGCAGTGCAAATAGGCTGCGCAGTGATTTCATAAACATATTCACTCCTTTATTGGACCGCAAGCCAAGACTTGCGGTCCTATTCAGCCAGACTAGCCAGTTGTTGGTTTATAACCCCAAAGCGCTTCTGGTGCGCCGCGTGCGGCAGAACGTTCACGGAATATGTTAGAAATGACTAATGCATCTCCAGCAAGTAGTGACTTAGTTGCACACAGCTCTGCACATAAAGGCAGCTTGCCTTCTGCAATACGGTTTGCACCGTATAACTTACGTTCCTCTTCCGAGAAATCAGGCGCTGGACCGCCAGCACAGAAAGTACATTTGTCCATCTTACCGCGACTACCAAATGCATTTTTCTGAGGGAACTGAGGTGCTCCAAAAGGACATGCATAGAGGCAGTAACCACAACCAATACAGGTTTCTTTGTTATGCAATACGATGCCTTCATCAGTACGATAAAAGCAATCTGCAGGACAAACTGCCATACAAGGTGCATCGGTACAGTGCATACACGCCACTGAAATGGATGCTTCACCTGGCTCACCATCATTTAGCGTAACCACGCGACGACGTTGAATTCCCCAGCCAATAGCTGAAGAATTGGCGTTTTTACATGCTGTGACGCAACCGTTACACTCGATGCAGCGTTTGGTATCACATAAAAATTTCATGTTTGCCATAATGGCTTATCTCCTCATCAAGTTAATTAGGCTTTGCTGACCTGACACAAGCTCGCTTTCGTCTCTTGCATCTGTGTCACAACATCATAACCATAGGTCATTACGGTATTAGCAGCTTCGCCAATAACATAAGGAACCGTTCCTTCGGGGTAGTTCTTTGCTAGGCTGACACCTTCAAATACACCCGCGAAGTGATATGGCATGAAACATTCACCCGGTACAACTCGTGGAATGACCATGGCCTTAACGGTGATTTTTGCACCTTCAGGACTATGAACGAACACGTTATCACCATCACGAATACCGCGATCGGCAGCATCAACAGGGTTGATCTCGATAAACATCTCTTGCTGAAGTTCAGCAAGCCATGGATTCGAACGTGTCTCTTCACCACCACCTTCGTACTCGACTAAACGGCCTGTCGTAATAACAAGTGGGAAATCTTTAGCGAAGTCCTTCTCCTGAATAGTTTTATACAGGGTAGGAAGACGTGCAACCATACGATCTTCGTAGGTTGGGTACTTAGCAACCAAATCACGACGAGGCGTATATAACGGCTCACGGTGTAATGGAATGTCATCAGGGAAGTTCCACACGACACAACGCGCTTTCGCATTACCGTAAGGAATACAGCCATGCTTAATCGCGACTCGCTGAATACCACCAGAAATATCTGTCTTCCAGTTCTTACCTTCCGCCGCAACTTTCTCTTCAGCTGTCAGGTCATCCCACCAGCCAAGCTGCTTGAGCATCTTGTCGGTAAACTCAGGATAACCATCTTTGATTTCACTGCCCTTAGAGTAAGAGCCTTCAGCCAAGATGTTCACGCCGTCATGTTCAACACCATAACGGGCACGGAAATTACCACCACCATTCATCACTTCGCGGCCAGTACGATACAGGATCTGGGTACCAGGGTGCTTAAACTCAGGCGTGCCCCAACATGGCCAAGGTAGACCATAAGTCTCACCTTTAGCTGGACCACCTGGTGCTTCAAGCGATTTAATATCGAAGGTGCCCCAGTTTTCTTGGTGCATCTTCAAACGTTCAGGGCTTTGACCTGTGTAACCAATAGTCCACATACCCTTGTTGAATTCGCGTGTCATATCTTCAATCAACGGCTCGTCACCATTGACCTTGATATGTTTACAGAACTCTTTCTCGATACCCCATTTCTTGGCTAGCTTGTACATGATTACATGGTCAGGCTTAGACTCAAATAATGGCTCAATGACTTTGGTACGCCATTGTAGAGAACGGTTAGACGCAGATACAGAACCGTAGGTTTCAAACTGAGTACATGCTGGTAGCAGATAAACACCATCGGTACGTTCATGCATAACACCCGCCATCGTTGGGAATGGATCCACAACAACAACTGTTTTCATCTTGTTGAGTGCTTCACGCACTTCACGACCACGGGTTTCAGTGTTAACTGACTGCCCCCAGAAGAATGCCATATGGATGTTATCTTTTTGAGCAATCTTAGACTTATCTTCAAGTACACCATCATGCCAACGTGAACATGGAATACCTGTAGAGGTCATAGGATCTTGACCTAAACGAGGCTCTTGATCGAAGCGGCCTTTAACCCACTCATAATCTAAGTCCCAAACGTTACACCAGTGCTTCCAAGAACCCGTCTTAAGACCGTAGTAACCCGGTAGCGTATCGAACAGTAGACCAAAGTCAGTTGCACCCTGTACGTTATCGTGGCCACGGAAGATGTTAGTACCACCACCTGATATACCCATGTTACCTAGGGCTAGCTGCAGGATACAGTATACACGTGTGTTGGCATTACCGACGTGGTGCTGAGTACCACCCATACACCAAACGATAGTACCCGGCTTAGTTTCAGCAAGTAACTTAGCGACGCGACGCATCTGTTCTTCGGTTGCGCCAACAATATTTGCCACTTCAGCAGGATGATACTTCTTCACTTCTTCGCGAATACGTTCCATGCCGTAAACACGTTGGTCGATAAAGGTATGATCTTCCCAACCGTTTTCGAAGATGTGCCATAACAAACCATAAATGAAAGGAATATCCGTACCAGGACGAATATGCACGAACTCATCAGACTTAGCTGCAGTTCGGGTGAAACGAGGGTCGACAACAATAATTTTTGCGCCGCGCTCTTTACCAATCAAAATATGTTGCATAGCAACAGGGTGAGCTTCACAAGGGTTTGAGCCGATGAACATCATCGCCTTAGCATTGCGAATGTCGTTGAAAGAGTTGGTTTGCGCACCATAGCCCCAAGTGTTTGCAACACCAGCTACAGTGGTAGAGTGACAAATACGTGCAGAGTGGTCGACATTGTTAGTGCCCCACATTGCCGCAAATTTGCGGTACATATAAGCTTGTTCGTTAGAGAACTTTGCACTACCCATGAAAAATACTGAGTCTGGACCCGATTCTTTACGAATATCCAGTGCGTGCTGGCCTACTTCTTCAATCGCTTGATCCCATGAAAGACGCTTCCACTTACCGCCTTCTAACTTCATTGGATACTTAAGACGCTTTTCACCATGACCATGTTCACGCAACGCTGCACCTTTGGCACAGTGTCCACCCGCATTAAATGGGTGATCGAATGCTGGCTCTTGAGTTGTCCATACACCGTTTTGAACGCCGGCATAAACGCCGCAGCCTACAGAGCAATGGGAACAGATGGTACGTTTGGTTTCGGTGGGGACGTCATGGGGGATAAATTTAGCTTCTGCTTTGCGCATCATTCCTGCGCCAAGCATAGATGCCGCTGCAATACCACCTGTCGCGAGGCTCGCGGACTTGAGGAATTGGCGACGGTTTAGACCTAGAACTGCCTTCTTACTTGTGACAGCTTGGTCTGTTTTGCGGTTTAATCGCATCACACTCTCCTTTAATTAGTTACTGCGCAATGTGTCGTAATAACTACGAACATGGTCAGACTCTTGATAACCGCTGCCTTTTTTCGCAATAGGTGCGGTATCAGGTTGTGCGGCAAGAGCTTGTCCACTTGCAGTTGCAACTGCGCCAGCCGCACTGCCGATAGCCAATGCCTTTAGCAGTTGACGACGGCCCATGTCGGAAGCTTGCTTCTTCATAGTGTCTCCTTAGATATACTAAAATTAAGATAAATTGCTTATGTTTAAACGCTCTATCCAGTTCTTGTTAGACTCTTGTTGAGAAGAGTCCCAGTTTTTGTCTATGTCAGCTCAAGCTCGATGGCTCATTAGCTATCAGCATTGAGCTGACATAAATCCAAAGCTCTACCGATAGCGATTAAGACGCTAGCTCATTGGTAGAAGGCTCAATCTTTTCAGAAGATTCTGCTTCACTGCCTGGGCAGTTAACCGGAATATTCAAACTTAACTGTTCAAACTCTTTCGCTTCGATAACGAAAAATGCCTTAGCTAGCTGAGCAACGGTTGCATAAAATGCAGCACTTGGCGCTTTGGCTAAGTTATCGCAGAAACGCTCTATCCAGCTGCCCATGTGGCGTTGGTAGAACGCTAACTGACGGTAACCAGGCGCTTCTAAAATCAAGGTACCCATCACTTCGCAAAGTGCAGCCACATGATCTTCAGGCTCTTTAACGTCTTCTTCACGTTCAAAACCAAGTTGCATCAGGTCATTACGGAGTAGCGCTAATGGCTTATCCATCAGAGAGCCGGTCATGAACCAGCTACCATAAGGTAGAATTTCACCACAGCCCACACCGAGGAATACGCTAAAATACTCATCTTCAAGCTGTTCTGAACTAAATTGCTGAGCAGCCAATTTAAGTCCAACCCAAGCCTTAGTCATGTCGCTATCGTCATCAGCATCAATTTCTAAACCTGCTAAAAACTCAAGCAGTTCAGGGCTAGGTTGACGACGTAATAGCGCAGCAAATAACTGATAAATATCGGCTCTTAACTGATCGTTTTCTGAAACTTCTCTTACTAATTCGGTCATGGCTAAACTCTTATCGCAGTTGCTTTTCAGGATCTTGAAGAATGTCTTCAAACATGTCTTTTACTCGACAGTCACCACACATTTTTAAACGTTCTGTGTTGGCACTGAAGGCACTGTGGGTTCCTACCACTTCTAACATCCGCTTCACCATGGATTGTGTTGCGAACGCTTTGCCGCAAGTAATACATTCGAAGGGAGCTTCCTCATGCAGGGTTTGACGCTCCTGACGCGCAGCTTTATCGAAATTAACCTGAGACGTTAAGCTGATAACCTTCTCAGGACAAGCGGATTCACACAATCCACACTGCACACAATCTTGCTCAACAAAATGAAGTGATGGTAGATCACCACCATCTGTTAACGCCATTGTTGGACAGATCGCCACACAAGACATACACAAGGTACAGTTCTCGGTATTAACACTCACTTGACCATAAGGAAGATTGCTTTGAGACAAACAGGTGTCGACAGATGCAGCTTGCTCATTGAGATGATCGATTGCGTTATAAATCGTTTCACGCTTAGTGGTTGCCGCAAACTCTGCAGGTACAATCACAGGCCAGCTAGCGCTAGTCATAAGCAGCTCAGAAAGCTCTTTTGCGCCAGCTTCCGCGAGATGAGCCTCAGTGATAAGGCTAATACGCTGTGGTTGGCCCATTTCATCCAAGATATCGTTTGCCAACGACAGCTCGCCATCAAGCATTTGCGTTAATGTTGGTGCCGTAACATCCGTTTGCAAAATCAATATTTGGCGTGCGCCCCAGGCTAAAGCTGAGAACCAATGATCCATGCTGGCAACGGTGATCTCTTCCATCTCAACAGGAATGATTTCACCAGAGAGTGCCGCTGTTATTGCCTCAGCGCCTTTCCCCATATCATGGAATAAGATCACTGGAGCAACTTGTGCTTGAGCACGGAAATTGGTCACTAACTTATTCAGATAAGTGTGCATAGCTTGCGGTGTTGGCAAGTCATAGCTAATTGCCCCTGTTGGGCAAGCGTTAGTGCAGCTACCTGCACCGTGGCATAAGTAAGGATCAATTTCGATCATCTTCCCTACGCTAGTAATCGCATCGGCGGGACAGAAGTTCAAACAACGAGTACAGCCTTCATTGCCGTGACGGTAATGGGCACAAATATCACTGTTAATTTTAACGTAGCGTGGCTTATCGAATTGGCCAACCAACTCTGGAAGCTGCTCAAGAGCTTCATCGAGCTTAGCTTGGTCTTGACCGACATAGAAATAGCCAGGAGGTAACATCTCAAGGTTGATGCAAGGGCTCATGCTCAAATCAAGAATCAGGTCGAAGTGTGCTTTACGAATCGCGACTGTGCTTAGTTCAGCACTGCCGTTGTCGTGCTCAACCTTGACTTGGAACTGACCTAAGAAACCTTTGATTTCGATCAACTTGTTGTAATAACTCTCTACGTTTTCAGCAGCAGTCATTACTTTTTCAAGGTGGTCTTCATCTTGGCAGGTAATTGGCTCGTTAGCCAAAATAGCGCACTGGCCCATGCTGGACAATTTGTCTGCCGCTAGGCGAGCCAAATCTTCTGGGCCGATGACCAGAACATTACCTTCGGTGGTGTAGCTAACGGTCGGAGGGATCAGGTTTTGGATCACCTGTGTCCCAGCAAGGACCTTTTGTCGAACCTCTTTGAGTCCAACTTGCGTTTCACTATTGCTCACATTGCGTTCCTGAACAGTTCTTTGGCTGTTTCTGTATAATGAGTGTCGCTGTTTGCTCATCGCGCTTTTTATTAGCGCCAGCGTTTATTACTCTCTAATACAGCAATTCACATACCAAATTTGTGGAAATAAAAACACTCTATAGTGACGTTAAACAACTTTGTTGGTCGTAATATCACTGGTTTCTGGTTCATTTTGGGACAAGTCATTTTGCTGACCGTCCAAAATGTCCGATACAGGACCTGTATCATTAAGGTGTTCATTCTGGTCGGGATTTCCAGCTGCAATCATCTCATCTGATGCAACTTCAACGCCGTCTTTGGTTTCCTTCTCATCGTCTTCATCTTTGACGATATGGCGGAATACTTTCTTAAATAGCTCAGCAGACACCTCAGGTGTTAGCTTAGGCTGATTGCTGTAATCAAGCGCATATTCTAGTAAGCCATCAATCTCACTGTAATGTGGCTGCTTCCAAAGCGCCTTTAATGCTGCCGATTTAGCCGCAGGGTCAACATTTGCCCCCATAAAGCTGGCAAAACTGCCACCCACTTCAATTTTTTCAGGATCCGGTAGATCTGCAGCCGTTAATATTTTGTCTGCTGGAGTATCGGTTGCTGTTGCGTCATTGGCTGGTGTTGAGTCTGGTTCTGCAGATAACTCGGCCTCAGCTTGCTGTTGTGCCGCGAGTGCCTGTTCATCAGCTTGCTTTTGAGCAGCGGCTTCAGCGGCTGCAACCTCTGCTTCGCCTTCAATCTCTACTTGTTGTTTACGCAGATTCCAACGCGATAAAAACCCACTCATGATCGGTTAGCCATATGATCAGTACTTGGACCTTGATTCTTACGACGATCAACATGCTTACGACGGTGAGCGCAAATTTCAACTTCACCGTGGCGGGTAATAAAGGCTTCAATCCAACAGGCAATAGCCTTTGGCATTGGAATATTCAATACTGGAGTATCGGCCTCTAAACAGCCTGCTGCAACATTTTGCTCAGCAGAGATCATTACAGGGATCCAGTCACCTTCGACTGTTTCATCACAGACGATGAATAGCATGGCGTTATCCATATCGATATTGATACGGTAACTGCCACGCTCATCTTTGTGCAGCTCTAGTAGGATGAGGTAAGCACCTTCAGGTGCGGCGTGGGTCGCAGGAAGCATTTGATCGACTTCCCACTGTACTGAGGTCCATCTTCCGACTTGCTTCTCAATCTTCTTAAGAGAAACGTACATTGGCCATTGGCTTTCGGTATGTTGCATTCAGTCTCCGTCTTGCCTGAGGTGGCTGCTGATATAGCAGTCCCACTAATAAATACTCCCTTAAGTTAAAGCAATATGTGTGCCATACAATATCAATTCAATAGTTTGAACTAGATCAACTATTCCAAGCAAAGACTAGGACATTTTGTCTAAATAGCAATTATGAATAGGACATAAAAGGGCGACCCGAGTCGGAGAAATGTGATCTACTACTAACTTTAACTCCCTATACATTTAGGTATAGATATTGCTTAGTACTAAGCGCAATTATTTCCTTTAACAGATGATGGGTCATATGACAGCATACAAAAGCAATCCAAAGTTAATTAAAACCAGCACTGAAGTTCCTCTTACGATTGCTGTAACCGCCATTAATGAGAATGGCGAGAAAGTGGATAAGTTTATTGCTTGCGAACGCCCTCTCACTGTCTATCTAAACTGGCGGCCAATAGTGACCTTAATGACACTCGGCGCTCGTGCAGAAGCACTGTCACTCGGCTATCTTAAAAACCAAGGCTTTATATCAGATATCAATAAGTTAGAATCTGTCATTGTTGATTGGGATGTCAGTTCTGCTGCCGTTATTACCAGTGAAAAAATAGAAAATCTAGATGAGAAACTGTCTGAAAAAACAGTAACGACCGGCTGTGGTCAAGGCACTGTTTACGGCGACTTTATGACGGGCCTTGATGACATCGAACTCCCCACTCCACAACTAAAACAAAGCATGATTTATAGCTTGCTAAAAAATATCAGCGCTTACAACGAAACCTATAAAAATGCCGGTGCGGTGCACGGTTGCGGCTTATGCCACCAAGATCAAATTGTTGGTTTCGTTGAAGATGTTGGCCGTCACAATGCGGTTGACACCTTGGCCGGTGAAATGTGGTTAAACCAAGATAAGGGTAACGATAAGCTGTTTTATACTACCGGCCGCTTAACCTCAGAGATGGTGATTAAAGTGGCCAAAATGGGCATTCCGGTGGTGTTATCACGCAGTGGCGCAACACAGATGGGATTAGAGCTGGCACAGAAACTTGGTATTACTATGATAGCCCGAGCAAAAGGTCGTCATTTCCTCATTTATAACGGCGCTGAAAATGTTGAATTCGATGCTATTTCTTAAGCTGTTCGGCCAGATAACACCCGTAAATTACGCTACAAGGATTAAAAATGACTGAGCCGACTGACCTGATCTATATGAGTGCCAAACAGGTATCTGAGTACCTAGATCTCAATGAGAAGAAAGTCTACTCAATGGCTAACGACCGCATTCTTCCCGCGACTAAAATCACGGGTAAATGGCTATTTCCAAAGATCTTAATCGATAGATGGGTGATGGATTCATGCCACAGCGGCATGCTATCTGATCGTATGCATATCACAGGTAGCGATGACCCGCTCCTGTCTATGCTGGTCGCTAGAATGATGTCACAGGTGGGTAAAACTGAGCTCATCAGTTACAGCTCTACAGGTTCACGTTTAGGTTTAGACTTACTTTCCCGCGGTTATGCCGACGTATGTACGCTGCACTGGGGCAGTGTTGAAGAGCGCAGTGTTCGCCACCCGGCTTTGCTACAGGGTTACGCTAACCATCAGCAATGGGTCATGGTGCATGGCTATACTCGCAAGCAGGGCTTAATGATGCGCCCCGATATGCATCACCGCTGTCAGGAGTTGGACAAAGTGTCCCAGCAGTCTTGGCGCTGGGTTGCTCGTCAAGCTGGAGCTGGTAGCCAGCAACACCTTGAACAATGGCTAATGAAACAAGGCGCTTCATTTGAAGAGCTAAACTCGAGCATTGTTGCTCAAAGTGAGCGTGAATTAGCAGGCTATATTGCCCGTAACAACGCCGATATCGGCTTTGGATGTCAATCTGTAGCGCTAGAAAGTGGTTTGAGTTTTGTGCCGTTAGTAACAGAGTCTTTTGACTTTGTTATGCCACAGGGGATCTATTTTAGACGCCAGTTACAGCGTCTATTTAATTTGCTGGCAGAGCCACAAACACAACAACTTGCCGCCACCTTAGGTGGCTACGATTTAACGGATTGTGGAAAATTACTCTGGAACGGGCAGTAACCTTATAGATATGCCGCTAAAAAGGTCGACATTGAGTTCCTTGGTGGAATGCCAATTGCCACAAGTCTTGGTGCTTTCGCCAAATGGAGCTACGAATAGAAAAGCTGATGACGTTGTCATCGGCTTTTTTTAATTTAGCGCGATAGGTGACTTGGCAAATATCCTCAGATAGTTCTCTAATTGCAAATTGACTGGCTTCAATCATGGGTACCCGCTCATCTGGCAACCTTGCTAAGATCTCATCTTTACCAAAGCTACAACCTGTAGCGGAAAATTCAGTAAAGTCGTCACTAATCAGCCGCTCTAGCTCTGCGCGCGAACTGCGCACCTCAGGTTTCTGCAGGTACAATTCCAGCTCTACAAGTAAGTTTTCCAGTTTAAAGTTCACGATAGTATCCGATTATCCCAAAAGAGAAAGGCTATTCTTAGTCTAGGATAAGTTTCGGATTTTTTGAAATAGCTCAAAAGCTTATTTGGTTTTGAGCCTATCTCTATTAAGCTAAAATACACTGTTCGCAGCGCTTAAGCGTCGCGGTATTGCTGCCATAGCGCCCGTTGAGCAGGCTTAAGAAACGTCCAAGCTAGCACTCGGGTAATTTTATTACCTTGATGCATCTCAATCTCTTTCACCTCTATCGCTTGCGCTTTTGCCAATAAGCTTTTTGCAGGTTTGAGGTTTTCTTTTTTAGACACTAACGTGGTAAACCACAGACATTGAGTGGCAAAATCACGACTCTCATTAATCATCATTTGCAAGAACTGCTGCTCACCACCATCACACCATAGCTCAGCTTTTTGACCACCAAAATTAAGTACCGAAGTCGAGCTATTCGATGTTGTTTTAGCCCCTTGCTTGGCGGTTCCCTTTGCCGCTTGGTTAGCCGCTAGATTTTGCAATTTACGCGACGTGCCTGCACTTGCTTCTGCAAGTGACGCATGAAACGGTGGGTTACACAGGGTAATATCAAAGCGCTCATTCGCCCCAATGATGCCAGCAAAAACCTGCTTAGGGTTAGCTTGTAACCTCGCACTAAACTTATTAGTAATCGTTGGGTTAGCCGCAAAAATACGCTGCGCGTTGCTAATTGATAACGGGTCAACGTCGCTCCCGACAAAGTCCCAGCCATAAGACTGAATGCCCAGTAGTGGATAGATAACATTGGCCCCAGTGCCAATGTCTAACGCACGAATTTTAGCCCCTTTGGCTAGCTGTTTTTTACCTGCTGTATTCACTGCCAAAAGATCAGCCACATAGTGAATATAATCGGCGCGACCAGGAATTGGCGGGCACAAGAACCCCGGTGGAATATCCCAATGCTCCACGCCATAATGCAGCTTTAATAGCGCTGCGTTCAACATTTTTACCGCTTGTGGTTCGGCAAAGTCTATCGATAAATTGCCATAAGGGTTTGGTCTAACAAATGAGGTTAACTTTGGAAATGCGGCAATCAATGCCGTAAAGTCATAGCCATTATTATGCAGATTTCTTGGGTGTAAGCTTTTACTCGGCAGCACTTTAGTTGGCTGGTTTTGCACATGAGATTGGCCGGCAGCTTTTGCCTGTCCTTTAGCTAAAGGCTGCTTAGCCTTTAGGCCAGCTTTCGCGGCGAATGGACGTTTAGGTGCAGAAGCGCTACTCGACTTCTTGGCTGGAGTTTTGGATTTATGAGTCATGATTTAATGCATCAGCACCTAAAGCAAGCAAATACCCATGTATCTGCATTGAATTTAATCGTATAAGTATTTAGTAAACAATAAGTTGACTACTAGAGGCTTTCCCGTTTCCTGCTCTAAAAGCTGGTTCACTTTTTCATAGCATTGACGACGGATCTCTTCTTTACCTGTTAAGGATTTCACTTTGTCTTCGGTTTGGTTTCCCAAAATTTCGACAATCGCCGCTCTTAATAACGGATCGTGTCTTTCCAAACTCACTAGCTGTTCCGGGCTTTTTACCATCAGCTCAACGCTGAGTCGGACATAACCAAGCTTTTTTCTATTAGAGATATAGTTAGTAACGATTTCAGGTTCAAAACCGTAATAAGCGTAGTCTTCCAGCGGCTTGGGGTCTGCAGCAAATGCACTAAAACTACTGCATAACACCACAAGCAACACGGCTAATACTTTATTCATCTTCACACATACTCCCTAGTCGATATTGATGAGATTTACTCTCATTCCATGTTCTTGCGTACCAAGCTAACCACTCTGAGTCGACAACCTCTACCTGCAACGGCATTGACATGCTAGACTGCTTCGGTTTGCTGTATTGTACCGAGAATTTGATGACTGTGACTAGGTTAAGCTTCCCCTATGGTGAATCAATCCAATGGTTTTCGCCACAACAAATCACCAATTTACCTGCACCACCTTTTAAGGACTGGCTGTTAAGCACTTGTAGCTTAACTAAAAAATTAAAAAAACACTGCACACATTTCGAAGTCAAAATTCTTGGGGAAGACACGGTATCTCCGCCACCTGAAGAGTCACTTTGTAGTACCAACATGTGGGTTAGAGAGGTTCTACTCATTTTAGATGGTACACCATGGATCTTCGCTAGGACCCTAATTCCCGGACGCCTACTAGAGAAGAAGCAACAAGACTTTTTAGGGCTAGGTAATAGACCTCTAGGCGAGCTGCTATATTCAGCCGATGAATTTACTCCGGGTAGAATTGAAGTGGCCCATTTTGAAGCTTGCAGCAAAATTGCCAAGCTAGCAGAATCACTGCAACAAGACGTAAGCGAAGAGTTATGGGGACGTCGTCGCTATTTCCAATATGAGACCGAGCAATTGGTGGTTAGTGAAGTTTTTTTACCCGCCGCTCAGAAAGCCATTGCTAAGCTTTAGCCTGTAATAAAAAAACGCCCTAACAAGGGCGCTTTTGTCGTCAGCCAATTGTGTAAACTAATGCCGACGACGATATATACCAAACAAACCAAGCGTCATCAGCGACACCCAGCCTAAACTTCCCCCTCCAGATGAACCACCAGCGTCAGCGATAACGGCTGCCACCACAGTCACAGAGGCTGTTTGAGCAGCTGTTTGCCCCATGCTATCGGTAACGGTCAGTGTCACACTGTAAATGCCTGCTGAACCATAGGTATAGCTCGGAGACTCTGCAGAGCTAGTATTACCATCGCCAAAATCCCAGCGATAACTTAATGCCCCATTGCCGCCTGTCGATTGATTGATGAAGTTCACTAATAAGTTAGACGTGGTTTGAGTAAAGCCCACCTCTAGCGCCGATCCCACAACAAGGTTAGTGTTATTGGTAAAACTTGAGCCATTTCCATCTGTCACAGTCAACGAGACCAAGTAATTCCCATCGGTACTATAGGTGTAACTTGGAGCAATCTGACTGCTAGTGCCGTCTGTAGTACCAAAATCCCAAGCATAAGTGTAATTACCATCACCACCTGTCACATTCGCCGAAAAGCTGGCTTCTCGGCCTTGTAAACTATAACTAATAGTTGCACTTAGCTCCTGTGAGTCAGGGAGTGTCTGGCTGGCATATCTAAACTGCACCATCGCATTGCTGCTATTGCTAGCCTGAGTCATAACCTCAATGGTTAAACCAACTTCAGGCAAAATAGTGCCTGACTCCTTTTGCAATGGCGCACTGTAATCATTGGTATCATCAAATAGCTTAGCCGCACTTAAGTGCTCATCATTAGCATAGCTCGACTGGTTAAACAGACTAAAAGCCGCATCTCTCACTTGAGTACTAGAATCATTACTGCCGATTAAGTTTTGATCGGCATCGATTACGCTAATCAAGCTATATCCAGGATGACTATTCACTTCATTGTTGCTGTACTCTTGGTTTTCAAACCAGATCACAACGCCAGGATCATAAGATTTAGACTTTAGGCCTTTATCAATGCCTTGCTGGCTACGCAATTGCACAATGTAACGTCGATCTTTACCAGGACGTTTACTGCCAACTCGCACAAACCCCGCATAGGCAATATCCGTCTCTAGCTCTGCCCCATCAAACAATACCGTTTCGGTATTATCAAGCATAATGCCAATGTCATCGATCACTATGCCGTAATCACCTACAGCCGGGTCGGTAACATAACGAATCGAAATACGGACATTGCGGCCAGCATAAGGGCTCAAATCGAATTGAAGGTTAACCCAAGCATCAGCACCTTCGGATCCCGCCAAGTCACTCGACTTACCAGTAATGATGTTACGTTCATTGTTTATTAAGTTACTCGCTTTAGTGTAATCACCCATAATCGCGACGCCATCAACCATTATCTGAGCATAATCATAATCTTGCTCAATACTCCAATGCGCCTGCATCGTTAACGTAAGCGGTGTTGCCATCGGTAATTCCACATCGAACGACATGGCATGATTAATCATATCACCTTGATCTGAGTAGTACTGATTAACCCCTGTATACGGCTCTTTAAAGTCGACATCCACAGGCGGAATGGGGATCGAGATTTGGTTAACTTGCTCATGGTTTACGGCTTCAGCAAGGTTAATATCTATTCCTGAAGCCGAAATTGAATCAAGCGGTACACTTTGCTCTGTCACCCAGTTACCGCCATAAATACTTTGCAAGTATGTACGCGCATAAGGACTAAAGCCGGTAGGTAAAGAGCCCGCAAGTTCACCAGCCCAACTTCCTCCGGCCATTAGCGACCAAAAACCAACTGGAGCACCTTTACCTAATTGAGTGGTGTCGTATTCATCTGGCAGGCCTAAATCATGACCAAACTCATGTACGCAAACGCCCAGCGCAGCATCAATCGGTTGAATAGTGTAGCCGGATAAATTAATTCCAGCTCCGGGTATCGCGTAACGTCCACCATCAACAAACGATCTATGGGACCAAATTGCATCCGCCCCCAAGAAACCACCACCCGCCTCTTCACCAATGCTCGAATGGAAAATCATCACATGGTCGATAATGCCATCGGCTTCATTTGTTACACCGTTATTGTTTAAGTCAAAAGGATCTTCGATATCATAGCGAGCTAATTCAGCATCACTCATACCAGCAACCGCAGCAGTAACAGCTTCTTTGACTAAATCAGACACCGCGATGTCGTTATCATTGTCGTCGGGATCATTAGCGCCATAAACGGCCGCATTGTTAGCCGATCGATACCAACCTTTGACGTCACCCGTGAAGAAAAAACTGCCTCCAGATTCAGCCTGATAGTATTGATACCCCGTCATCAAGGTTTGCCCTTGTGGCCCGTCATAGCCATTAGGTGAAAATAGTAATGAACGGTAATGTTCCACTGAATAATCGTTATAGAACATCTGGGTATCACCGCTACTCAAGCCGTTGTCGTCATGAGGTAAATCGGGGAAATCAATAAGCACTGTGAGCACTTTAACGGTTTTCTGACTAATACTTTTTACCTGAGAAGCCGACAGACTAGCCTGCTTAGCACTGCGTTTAACCTTTTCTAATCGCTTTGTTTGCAGCTTTGCCTGCATAAGCGGGATTTTTTTCGCCCCATAGGCTCTTTTAGTAAATGCCGTTATCGCCTGCTGCTTTTCAGCTTCAGATGCATTAGCCGATAGCTCTCCACGCTTAACCAACCAATATAACACCTGCTCTTTATTGATAATGTTGGCATCGGCACTTGTCCCTGAAGCCACGGGTACTGCTAGAGCGATAGGAGAGAATGAAATTAATGCCGTAAAAAATGCTGCGAACAATTTGGCGTTAAGAAGTTTATTCATACTACTGACTTCCTTTTTTACAATCTTGGAATGCTTTCTGGCGCTTGCGGATATACTCATTGGTGACTAATTCAGCTTCAGCGTCGGTCATCTGCTCTGTGATCAAGCCTCGCTCTTTAAGATTAGCTTTTAATTGACTGGTATCGTGAATAGGTGGTGTTGAACTGCACAAGACGGGCTTGCGAGGTACATCATTATGAGAGTCAGTAACAATAGACTGCTGCTGGATGTCTTGAGAGTGACTATTGCAAGCCGACACAAAAACAACGCTAAGAAAAACAAACACAAAAACCGAAACTTTCATAGACCACCCGACACTGCTGAATCACAAAACAATAACAACAACAGCATCACATTAACAGCGTGGTTAATGTATTTAGGTGGCAAAATCAAATATAGCAGTATAATCCACCGAAATTCATGTAGTTAGCAGCAACACCTTCATAATTGATTATTATTCACATCGGCTAACCATGTCTGATAAATAAGCAGTAGTACTGAGGCGGACCAACTAAAATTGGTGCAATGCAGCCCCTCACCAGTAAGCGGGTTATAATTTTCTCTGATCGGACTTTGGCCTAAGATCCCCTCGCCCTGCAGCACTAATTGCTGGGCTAATGCCTTTGCTTGCTGTTGATATCCGTAACGCTCAATTCCCTCAAGACCAAATAGCGCCTGATCCAACCACACTGGGCCGCGCCAATATTGAGCCGCTGCAAAGTTAGGGCTATCAGCACTCACAGTAGGAAATGGAATTAAGGTACCAAATCGGTCGGCCCCAAGATGCCGCTCAACCATAATCTTGGCCTGGGCGTCACTCGCAGCTCCAGCCCAAAGAGGAAGCCAGCCTTCAACCCCTTTCCCTTGTTCTATCATCAACTCAGTACCTGTTACGGCATAACGAATATCATAGAAAAAACCAGACTCTGGGTCATACATATTCATCTGGATCTGCTTAGCTAACCGAGCTGCCTCTACATCCCATTTCTGCTGTTCACCATTACTTAATACATCAGCCATCTGCTGTAGGAAACGCTTTTCGGCATAAAGATAGGCATTAAGATCAACTGATTCCTGTGATACCGAATAGCCCACTAGCTGACCTGCACTATGGTTTTGCCACACAGCTAATGCACCATCCACATCAAATCGAGGCGCATTATCCATACCCGACTCCCATGCAGCAGCTTCAATAACGGCCTCAACATTAATTGAGCCGTCTTCATTAAGGTGCATCGGATGTAGGTTAGCGCCATACTCGGCTAACCCATTGTCATTATTGTCACGGTTGCGATACCACCAGTCATGATAGGCCACCAATTTAGGGTACATAGTCTTAAGAAAGGCAGCGTCTTTATCTTGTTCATAGATCTGCCACACTGCCCAAGCGGCCAGTGGTGGCTTACCATTACGCTCGTTCCAGTTGCCCCCTTCACCTCCGCGCAGACGATCTTTATTGTAGAAAATGGCATCGGGCAGATTACCTGCATCTTGCGGCCTAACGGCGTCTTGCGCCGTAAATTGATATTCGAACATGGCGAGTACATTAGACTTTGCCAGCTCAGTATCGAAACGAGCTAAGGCAACGGCCTGCTTCCAAGTGTCCCAAGCCCATACACCGTTAAACCACTTGTAGGTTATTGAAGGCGTAATCGCATCGTGTTTTAGTGCCCCCGCTGGACTACGCCAATTGTGCAACAAGGTCAGCATGCTTTTTACGCCCAATTGACGGGCCGCTTTATCACCGCCTTGAATAACGTTATCCATTCGCTGCTGCCACTTAACGCGATTATCAGCCCGCTGAGTGTCGATCAGGGTCCAGTTTGGCTCCTTATGCGCCGAGCGCTCGGCTTGAGTATGAAAATAACGCTGCGCCGATACAAAAACATGTTGTTGCCCAGCCGCTAGGGCTACGGGTTCAGCAATGGCGCGATAGCCCGATTTATCATTGAGATTGATCTTCATATCGCGATCAAACCACAAGTCATACTCAGCATCGGCCAACTGAATTCGCCAGGTTTCCATTACTGGATTAAGCTGCCAGCTTACATGGTTCGATCCCGCCTGCACTTGCTTTATCAAGTGGTAGTCAGGTTGCGAAGAATCGGAAGAAAACGGAGTACCGTGCCACACGAGTTGCCAATCTTGTGACTTATTCGACAAGTTAATTAACTCGGTGCGGATCACTGCGGTGCGGTTGTCGCTATAGCTTAGACTGAGATTGACTTGCAGATCAGACCAAGTAAAAGACTGCACTAGGCCATCAGGCTTACTATAAATTTCAATCTTATTGGCGCTTTCAAACGCAATAAACTCATCTTTATCTAAGTTAATCAGCTGCAAGCGCTGCAAACTATCACTTAAATGCAGGCTGTATTCTTGGGCAATAAACAGGGGGCCAGTAAAACTCGCGTAATAATCTGCATTATCAGGCAAGTGAAAACCATGCCAAGCACCTTGGTCGGTATACACGGAGCCAATAGCTAAATTGCCCTTATTATCACGCTGCTCCATTGAGCTGGGGGTGCCCTGGTAAGGCAACAGATTTTGATAATCGGCAGAATCGAGTGAAGACAGGCTTGCGATACAGAGTAAGAGACAATTCAGCATGAGTTATTGTTATTTTTGAATATTATATCCCAAGTATTACAGGCTAAAATTTGTTCTGCAAGCAAGTTTAACTTTAGTTCAACTAACAGCTTCTACATTAGACTTTAATCTATTTATATCTGCTAATAATTGCTGATGGAATCAGTAAGCAGCAATACCATCAGTCTGTTCATTAG
Source organism: Shewanella sp. 125m-7 (assembly GCF_052977045.1). NCBI lineage: Bacteria > Pseudomonadati > Pseudomonadota > Gammaproteobacteria > Alteromonadales > Shewanellaceae > Shewanella > Shewanella sp. 125m-7. The sequence continues at coordinate 54,961 of NZ_JBRILQ010000012.1, read as the reverse complement.
AATAAGTGCTGTAAATATCGATCTTACTTGGCAGTGTGGCTAATATAATTGCCCACACCATCGAGGAACATCTGCACCGAGATCATCACCAGCACCATACCCATTAGACGTTCGACAGCCGTTAGACCTTTCTCACCCAAGACTTTAGTAAAGACTTTATAGAACAACAGAATGATGGCGCTGACGCCCCAAGCCGATAGCAGTGCGATAGTCCAATCGAGCATGCGTTCATTGTCCGTGTGCGCCAGTAAAATCAATGCTGCTAACACAGAAGGGCCAGCCATTAACGGAATCGCCATGGGCACGATAAAAGGCTCTTCACCTGCCGCCAGACCAACCACACCGCCGGGTTGTGGAAAGATCATTCGAATTGCGATCAAAAATAAAATGATACCGCCAGCAATACTCACAGATTCCGTGCGCAGATTCAGAAAGTTAAGGATCGCTTCACCTGCAAACAGAAATAACATCATGATCACCAGCGCAAACAGCAACTCACGGATCAACACACCACGACGCTTTTTAGGTTCAATATGACGTAATATCGACGCAAAAATAGGTAAATTACCTAAAGGGTCCATAATAAGAAATAACATGACTGCCGCAGAGAAAGTATCCATAATTAACTAATTCTATTCGCTGTAAAATATAATATTCTATAGTGTTTAACAGGTAACGTAACAAATGGAAGCGAAATAACACTACAAAAATTTACAATTAACGTGAATTAGTTGCGGCTGAGTTTCAATGTAAATTCAACATTGCACTCTGCTAATTAGCCACAACACTGATATACTGTGGCGTTTTTTTCGTGCTGCCGGTTTAATTTGGAACTCCATGCTGTATCTCTTAGCTAGCTGTATCGCACTTTTATTAGGTCCGCTGTTTTATCGATTTTTTTCGGAAGGCAATGGATTACAAAAAGGCCTAGACGGATTTATATTCGTGTCTCTGGGCGGCTTAGTGCTGATCCATATTCTGCCGGAGCTGTTAGAACATGGCGGGTTTCTTGCCATTGTATTTGTGGTTATCGGCATGTGGGGTCCCACTCTCAGTGAACGCCTATTCCACCGCTATTCAGAAGTGACCCACAACCTCACCTTGATTTTAGGTGTTGGCGGCCTATTGCTGCATACCATCACAGATGGTGGTGCGATGATCTTAGCTCAGCAAGAAGGCAACTCCATCTTGCTGGCGCTCGGAATTATTCTACATAGACTGCCTGTAGGCGTAGCGATCTGGTGGCTACTTAAACCACAAGTGGGTAGCCGTTGGGCCATGATCGTATTAGTCGCCATGATGCTATTAACCTGTGTCGGCTATTTTGCTGGTGAGCAGCTACTATCACAACTAACTCTAGAAAATACCGTTTACTTACAAGCCTTTGTAACCGGATCTATTTTGCATGTGGTGTTGCATCAGCCTCACGGCTCAACAGACACCGACAAGCAAGGAAAATACGAATACCAAGCAGGTATTGGCAGCTTGCTGGGTATCGTTTTGCTGGTGCTACTGCTAATGATGGATTCTGGTGGTCACGAGCATCATAACCATAGCCACTCTACCGAACATCTACTCGACTGGATGCTGACGATAGCACCAGTGTTATTACTGGCTTATGCCGTGGCGAGTCTGCGCTTTCATTTTGGCCTCACGCCTCATGATCAGCAGTTAAGCCGCCTTTGGTTGCAACGATTATTAGGACCTGAGGCCATTATCATTACAGGCCTGCTATTAGGCCCAATGTTTGCGCTATTACAAGCTATCTCAGTACTGGCTATTGGCTGGCAACTGACACGCTGTGATGTTCAGCCGACGGATCCCCACGACCACCTTCCCGATTCAGCGTGGCGCTTTGGCTTCGCACACTTAGTTGATCGCAGTGCGCCATGGATCCTATTAAGTTTAGTGTTGGCAAACCTAATTGGTCACCCAGCAGTGCCATTATCTAGCCCGCTTGTGCAGGTTATTGTGTTGCTATTAGTGTTTTTACCGATGCGTTTCTGTAATTTGGGCGCCGCTGTACTATCTTTGTCGTTAGCCTACAGTGGCTGGACAACGACAGCGGTAATGCTGCCATTAATTGCCGCCCCAATATTTAATTTAGCCCAGCTAAAACTGATGAATTGGACGCAAAAGGCCAGCCTGTTTGCGCTACTCATCACCTTGCTTGGTGCCATTGAGTTACTCCATCCTAAATGGCAAGGCTTGGTGCATCTGCCAGCAACGCTTAACAATATTAGCTTAGTTATAGTGGCCATTTTGTTTGCTAGCAGCTTGCTTCGATTAGGGCCACGTAAATTCTTAAGCCGATTAATGCTACTCAAGCCTAAGTCGCATGACCATGACCACGCTCATAGCCACTCACATGCAAACCCGCATGCACACGAGCACGGCGATAGTCATGCCCATAGTAAGAGCCATAGCGTCAGCCATGAAAAGAAACATAATCACAAACATCACCACTAGGCTTTAGACATTAGACTTTAGGTTCTAAACCTCTAGTCGCTAGCTTTTCTAAGTCATGGGCATTAACCTGTATCCATGACTTAGATTTGAGCTTTGTTTATGTGCATTCTATTTGTAGCCCTGCAAACCCACCCCGAGTTCCCGTTAATTATCTGTGCCAATCGCGATGAATTTCACTATCGCCCAACCGAAGCTGCTCATTTCTGGCCCAGCTCAAATAAGCTGTTAGCAGGTAAAGATCTCGAAGCTGGGGGCACTTGGCTTGGAGTGAATCAACAAGGCAAAATTGCAGGCCTGACTAATATTCGCGCACCTGAACTTAATCAAAACGATATGAAAAGCCGCGGTGAACTCGTGCTAAAAGCCTTAGAGGGTGATGGTATAACTCACGACTGGTTAATCCGCTATAGCCGTTTCTACAATCCATTTAACTTACTGTTCGGTGATGAAAACCAGCTGCAATGTTTCGATAGTCGCAGCCAAATTTTAAGCTCTCTCACTCCCGGTTTTCATTCCATCAGTAATGGCGCACTCGATGATATTTGGCCCAAGATGGCGCGCGGGACTCAAGCGATAGAACATCACATAGGCAATAACACCGCACCCGATATCGATGCCCTATTAAATATAATGACCGACAATACCCAAGCACCCGATACCGAGTTACCCGCAACGGGTGTGAGTTTAGAATGGGAACGCCACCTATCGTCAATCTACATTCAACATGAAGAGTACGGCACGCGATCGACCAGTATTATTTTGAAAGACAAACAGGGCAAGGTACATTTCACCGAAGTGAGGTATGACGGTAAAGGGCGTAACTTAGGTAGGGATGAATTCGTTATAGAGCCAACAAATTAAGCTCGCTCTTTATTTACCTTACATTTGGCTCATCTTACATCTAACTCAAGCAATAGTAAGATGAGCATCTAACACGCTAGCCTTTTGAGCCACGCTCATTTATTACAGCGTGCCCGATCAAAAAGAGTGAACCGATAACCAGCACTGTCGCCGGTAATAGAAACGCCATAAAAACTCCTTTTGCTATAGTGAATGTAGCTTAAGTCTAGTTGATTCAATCCGATGTATGGTCGTGAGTGATCACCCAGCGATCATCAATTTTCTCAACCAACAAACTAAACACACCATTAGGGTTATCTTTAGCTCGCTCTAATGACCAACGACCGACAACAATCGCCGCATAATTGCTGAGCATTTTAATTTCTTTAATCGTAAAAGTAAGCGTTCCTAAGGTCGCCTTGTCTGGGTAATGTTTCTTGTACGCGGCAAGTGTTTCTACCCAGCCGTAGCGAAACTTACCATTGGAAACAAAACGCATTTTTTCGTTATTCCAATATCCTTGCATATAAGCATCTAGGTCACCGCGGTTCCATGCAGCTTGTTGTTCCGCCAATATATTTGCAATATCATCAGTCGGCACCGCGTTAGCGTTAAATGCCAAACACAGCAATAAGACACTGATTGCTTTTTTAAACATTGCCACTCTCCAATTGGGCTTTATTCGGTGTACTATAACCCATCTCTCTGTCTGACGTCTTGCCGCTAATCATAGCTAACGATTGGCTAAAACTGCAGAAAACAACAATACTCATAAAAAGGCCGAAAGGTTTCCATTATATGTTTCAATTATTTTGCAAAGGGCTGCTAAAGCTCATTGGCTGGAAAATTTCCGGCGATCTACCTAAAGATAAACAATTCATTGCAATTGTCGCCCCCCACACCAGCAACTGGGATTTCATCATTGGGGTTATCGCCCGCGGCGCGCTAGGCGCACAAGTCAACTTTTTGGGTAAACACCAACTGTTTATTCCACCTTGGGGCTGGTTCTTCCGTGCCATTGGCGGCACACCAGTGGATCGACGCAAAAGCAATAATCTGGTCGATGCTGTAGTGGAACTATTTAAAAGTAACCCTAAATTCAGTCTAGCCTTGGCACCAGAAGGCACTCGCAGCCCGGTAATTCGCTGGAAAACGGGCTTTTATCATATCGCCAATAAAGCCCAAGTCCCTATTATTACCGTTGGACTCGATTTCGGTAGCAAGACCGTCGTGATTGCCGAAGGTAAAACACCAACGGGTGATATTCAGCTTGATATGAATGAGGTAGTCGACTTCTACCGTTCGATTCAAGGTCGCCACCCTAAGGTCATTCCAGACTATAAGGCCTAATTGCAGGCCAAGCCTGTCATTAGGTCATTACTGACTTTATCCCTGTCTTGATTGCCTAAATAATGTCTGGCGGCTATAGTGCTGCCAGTCATTCCAAATTGTATAAAATCTATGAGCTTTGATACCTGGTTACTCTACCTGTTCGCCATCTTGTTGATTGCAGTGTCTCCCGGCACCATGGCGGTTCTATCAATGGGCCACGGCATTCATTATGGTAAAACTCGCAGCATAGCCACTGCATTTGGCAGCGTAACTTCGGCCTTGATACTTATGATGGCGTCGGCAGCAGGCCTAGGTGCATTGTTAAGCGCAACGGAATATGGCTTTACCCTATTAAAATGGTGTGGCGCGGTATACCTGCTATTTCTTGGGATTAAATTACTGCTCACCAAGGGCGATGGTAAAGGCTTAGAGCTTAAGACAACCCAAGGTAAAGGCACGCCAAAACAACTATTCAAACAAGCCTTTCTAGTGGGGATTAGCAATCCCAAAGATCTACTATTCTTTGCGGCATTGTTCCCACAGTTTATCGATATTACAGCGCCTCAAGGGCCACAACTGGCCATACTCGCAACGACTTGGGCAGTGGTAGATTTCAGCTTTGTGATGATCTACGCCAGCATGGCGAATGTGCTCGCACCAACATTAAAGTCGAGTAATAAACTGCATTGGTTCGACAGAACCAGTGGCGGGGTATTTGTCGCATTAGCGGCGATTCTAGTGACGAGAGAAAACTAACTATCCGCCGTACAATAGCACCAATCGGAACAAAGCCAGCATTGAGCTGGCTTTCTGCATTTTTAACCGCGACTTAATGACCTCGGTGACTTAAGCGGTTAATGCTTAGCCTTTAGTGTTTCAAGCTGCGCACATCTGATCCGGTAGGCCCCTGGAATACTCTCAGACCGAATTCAGGCAATATCGCAAACAGGTGGTCAAAAATATCAGCCTGAATACCTTCGTAAAAATCCCAGCGGGTATCGTTAGTAAACATATAAAGTTCGATAGGCACACCGAGCTCAGTTGGTGCGAGTTGACGCACCATCAAGGTCATATCTTTACGGATCTTATCGTGCTGAGTTAAGTACTCTTGGATATAAGCTCTAAAGGTACCTAAGTTGGTTAGGTGGCGACTATTAACATACATGTCAGCATCTGTTACTTGGGCATTATATGTAATGATCTCCGCCGATTTTGCAGAGAAATAGTCTTTAAGATGATTGATCTTGTTTAAACTGCGCATGTCGTCTTCTGTTAAAAAACGCACCGATTGAATATCAATTTGTATTGCGCGTTTAATTCTTCGGCCACCAGATTCAGACATGCCACGCCAGTTTCTGAAGGAACCAGAAACCAAGGCGTAAGCGGGTAACATGGTCAGGGTTTGGTCAAAGTTACGCACTTTAACTGTGGTTAGCGATACCTCTTCTACCGTACCGTTGGCACCAAAGTTGTCCATTTCAATCCAATCACCAGGACTCACCATACGGTTAGCTGCAAGCTGAATTCCTGCCACAAAGCCTAAGATGGTATCTCTAAATACCAACATAACCAAACCCGTAGCAACACCTAAACCACTTAAGAAATAGACAGGCGATTGGTTTGCTAAAACTGAAATAGAGATGATGATAGCCACAAAGAACATGAACAGTTTAGCCAGCTGCACAAAGCTCTTAATCGGTAATCTGCGGCTCACTAAATTATAATCTGCAATTTCATTGGCAGCATCTAATGAGCTATAAATGGCGCGAACGAGTAACACCACAATCGTCACGTCGAGTAATCTATCGCTCAGGCTACTAAGTACTTTTTGGTCACTCAACGCCAGTGGCATCAATATATTCAAGATAAGAACGGGTACCAGTATCGCTATCTTCTCTAGCACTTGATGACGCATGAAAATATCGTCCCAATGGGCTTTAGAACGCAAAATAACCATATTCATGGTGGTCACTACGCCGCGCTTCACAAAGAAGTAACCAATAAAAGCAATAATAAGGCACGCAATCACCATAATTGCGCTAGACATACCATCAGAGGGCTGAGCATCGATACCGATTTTTGTAAGCCACTCCACTATCGATGAGCGTAATTCTTGATCCAAAGTCTCTCTCCAATATTGATCGGCCCCACCCGGAGCATATACCCAAACGACTTAAACATGCTCATTTCAGAGGCCTTGCGCGAGTTCAATTCTAGGCGTATTAGCGTAGGAATGGTAACTCCCTTTTAAGCTAGTGCAACAACGAAGTGAGCTTGCGCAAAGCCTTCTTCGATGGGGTTTAATGCACTTTCTGCTGCGTTATTGATCTTGCTAAGGGAACAACCATTAACTGCAATCAACGCCTTGCTTAAAGCGCATTAAATTCCCACTGAACCCTGCATCTTCAGGTGGCTTGGGTATAGATCTAAACAAAGTCCAACATCAGCGTCAAACAAGTTCAACACTGCTATTACAAACCTCTATTATTTCAGCTATTTTAACACTGTTGGTTGACTGTAAACAAAAGATTTAGAACAATATATCATCATATATCTGACGTTTAAGAGATAAGCATGAGTAGATTATTAGTAGCCAGCTTTGTCATTTTTTTTAGCCTTAACGCTATGGCAAATGATTACAGCCAAGACGAAGCTATCAAACCTACTCCGGTTATGGCTATAACTGTAGACTATATTCCCGCAGCGGAAAATATGTACGGAATCACTTTTGCTCCTCGTCATTATGACCGCGACTATGCCGACTGGGGCTATTACATAGGTTATGCCCAGAGTAAAAAAGAAGACGTTTATGTTGAGCCACCAGGTGAAGCCTACACCCGTGATACCCTCTGGCGCTTTGGCCTTAGCTATTCACTCACAACCGATCTCAGTTTCTATGGCGGCGCCGCGGCCTATACGACAGAGTACTCTTCAACTACCAATATCGTGCCTTATGTTGTTGGCGCCGAACCCGTCTGGGAAACCGATAAAGACACCCGATGGGGTGCCGAAATCGGCCTACGTTACGTTATTGGTAAACACCTGATGCTAGGTGCGGGCTATAACTCAGCCACCGAATCTGCCGTATTGAGTATCGGTTACTCTATGTAGCCATACCATTAATATCGATAGGTAGAAGACGGCCTAAATTACACTATTGGTTACGTCATTGGTAAACACCTGATGCTAGGTGCGAGCTATAACTCCTCAATGGAGTCTACCGTATTGAGTATTGAGTATCGGTTACTCCATGTAGCCATACCATGTAATATCGATAGGTAGAAGACGGCCTAAATTACACTATTGGTTACGTCATTGGTAAACACCTGATGCTAGGTGCGGGCTATAACTCCTCAATGGAGTCTACCGTATTGAGTATTGAGTATCGGTTACTCCATGTAGCCATACCATTAATATCGATAGGTAGACGTCGGCTTAAATTACACTATTGGTTACGTCATTGGTACACACCTGATGCTAGGTGCGGGCTATAACTCCTCAATGGAGTCTACCGTATTGAGTATCGGTTACTCTATGTAACGATAACCCTATCATTTAACGTAAATAATCTGGCCACTTTTGTGATGGCCACAGTCTAATTTAACTGTGATAGGTGTTAATCCTGCAACAGTTTGTCTATGCTAGGCCAATCTACGTTAATAGGTTAGCACTCATGTATAAAACCCTACGAACCTACGCCTCGATTGCGTTACTGATGTTTTCAATTCCCGCGCTTGCCGAAGAAGTGGCAAGAGTCACCTTAGACAATGGTGCCACTGTTAAACTCAACGACGACTTTACATGGGAATATGTCATTTTTGAGAGCCAAAGCAAGCCAGATACCGCTGTCCCTGTAACCTTGCCAGCAACCATCGCCACTGTAGCCGTGGCAGAAAGTAGCACGCCAGTAAAAAGTGAACCGAAAGTCACGACCGACGCAATACCAACAACACTGCCTGCCAACACAGAAACACTGACTTCGAGCGCTATCGCGCAATCTGCATTACTAAAATCAACCGCCAAAAGCGGCGTAAAAGTCAGCGTTCTTGATAGCCAATGGGATGATGACCGCCTAGGCCTGACCTTCGAACTTAGCAGCAACAGCCCAGAACATTACGTGATGATAGAGCTAGAGGTCAGCTTGTTTGCCGACTCAGGTATATTAATCAAAAAAGAAACCGTCAAAGTATGGCAAGCCGTTTTCAGAATGCCTGACACTTACCTGCGTAAAGGCCAGACTCGCGAAAGCCGTGTATTCTGGATTGAAGGTATCGACAAGGCTCAGTGGACTAAGCAGCTTATGAGTTTGAAAATGGGTGAAATGGACTCACGCATGTAAGCCATATTTAAAGTTAACGCCCTAATATCCAAAACGAAAGCCAGCCGTGATAGCCACGACTGGCTTTTTAATTTAATGACGTTTAAAGCTTAAAGAGTACGCTTTCTTTAGTTTGCAGCCCCACCCCCGCTCAATAAATGCGCCAGCATTCATCCTACAATAAAGATAAAAAAATCCGCTAAAACTGTGAGTTTACAAGTCAGCATAACATTTAGTTATACCTGTCTAAACGATAGTCAATTGACTCATACTAGGTACAGAACCATATAATCAGCGCATAGATTAATTATATTATCCGGTTAAGTTATGGAACTATCATTATTATTAATGACAGTATTTTTCGCGGCAACGTTACAAGCTGCAACAGGCTTTGGATTTGGTTTAATTGGCGTTAGCTTTTTACTTGTATTATTACAATCAAATTCAGCCATTCAAATTGTTATTATATTAACGCTCGCAATGTCATTAGTTCACTTTATTAAAATCCGCAAAATAGCACCAATGGATTTAGTCAAAAAAATAATGTTTGGTTGCGCGCTTGGTTACCCTATCGGGATCATTATATTTAGTAATTTCGACCTCACTGCACTTAAAATTTCTGTCGCGGTACTTATTCTAGCGATTACCGTTCAGAACATCTTAGAGATGATTAAAACCCATAAGGGGCATGAAACGACTCCTGCGAGCATGGGCAAAGGTTCCTGTTTTGGAGTGGGCACTATGTCCGGTGTGATGGCGAGTGCTATGGCGATGCCAGGCCCTGTTGTCGTTGCATACCTAACTCGCAGTGTGCTCTCTAAAGATCAAATTAGAGCCACTGTCATCACCTGCTCTACCTTCTCTTACATAGTGGCATTAGGCCTTCAAGCTTCTTTTGTCGGGATAGAAACTCAGACACTTAAAACATCAATGATGTTAATTCCTGCAACCTTTATAGGCGCATTCTTCGGGGATTACATATCTAAATACATCAACCCAAAGTTATTTAAAAAAATCACCTTGTTTGTTTTATTCGGTAGCGGACTAAACATTCTAATAAATATATAAAACAGAAAAACCGTTTTAATTAAAAACCAACAGCATTAACAAACTAATTTTTCTTACACATATTGATAAAACAATAAATTAATATCAAAGGAATCGAACATGCTTACTGATAAATATCCAAAAGCTAAATTGGCACACACACCTACACCTTTTGAATTTATGGCTAATATGACCAAAAAATTCGGTGGTCCAAAATTATGGATTAAGCGTGATGATGCTACTGGTCTAGCAATGGGCGGCAACAAGGCGCGTCAGCTAGAATTTTATGTTGGTAAGGCTCAATCTGACGGTTGTAACGCCCTACTCACCACAGGTGCGGTGCAGTCTAACCATGTTCGTATGACAGTTGCAGCAGCTCGTAAGATGGGCTGGCATATAGAAGTTCAGCTAGAACACCGTGTAGATGGCAGATTACCTGAATACGAAAACAGTGGTAACCCTTTCCTAGATAAGATCATGGGCGCAAAAATCCATAATTACCCCGTCGGTGAAGATGAAAATGGTGCCGATCAAGTGATGTACGACCGAGCAGAAGAACTTGCCGCCGAAGGCTATAAGCCATTCGTTATCCCGTTAGGTGCTGTAGGTAAAACGCCATGGGGTGCACTAGGTTATGTTGACTGTGTTGAAGAGTTATTGCTTCAAGCACAAGCGACTGGCATGAAGATCGATGCCATCGTACTACCGACAGGCTCTGCTAACACTCACGCAGGTGTTTTAGCGGGCTTAATCGCCCTAAACAGCGATATCCCAGTATACGGTTTCTGCGTTCGCCGCGACAAAGTGGCTCAGTTCGAGCGCGTATTAATTAAGACTCGCAAAGTACTGCAACTACTTGGTGTTGACGAAAATAAAGCGACTCACGACTTAGTTAAGTGTGAAGACTGGGTGCTTGGCCCAGGATATGGCCAATTGACGACTGAAGTTCATGAAGCAATCGAGATTTTAGGTCATGAAGAAGGGATATTATTAGACCCTACCTACACAGCTAAGAGCATGGCTGGCATGATCGGCATGATCCGCGACGGTCAATTCACTAAAGAGCAGAACGTGGTGTTTTTACATACAGGTGGTACACCAGCCCTATTCGGCTACCCAGAACTGATTGCCAATAAGTAAAAAATTAAAAATATGCCTGAGCGTTTTCTCAGGCATTTTGGCCAAAATTTTTATTCCAAGCATGGAGAGGCTAAGCCTCTTGCATCGCGACGGGATAGGTAGAATCAATTATGTCTCAGTCAACTAAGCTTGAGTTTCATATTGGAAAAATAGGTGGCATGGTTCCACTATTGACCATGGTTGGTCTAATGCTACTGCTTACCTTTAATGGCGTTGGAGGCCCAAAATCTGCTTGGGCTCCTGGCTTTATCGCCATCATCTTAGGTATGTTTCTGGTTAAGAGTAAGCGTGATTATTTTCAGTCTATTTTAGATGGCATCGCCGATAAAACCGGAGTGGTAGTGATCACCGCTTGGATTTTTGCAGCAGTTCTAGGCTCATTAATGAAGGCCGGCGGTCTAGTAGACGGTATCTTATGGTTTGGTATGTCTACCGGTATTCAAGGCAGCATGTTCCTTATCATCGTATTTATGTCTACCGCAATATTTGCTATGGGTACCGGCTCCTCAAATGGTGCCAATTTAGCCTTAGCACCCATTCTATTCCCAGCCGGTGTGTACCTAGGCGCAGATCCCGCCTTCGTTGCTCTAGCGCTTCTATCAGGCGCAGTATTTGGCGATAACGTTGCCCCAATTTCAGATACCACCATCGTAGGCTGTACCACACAGGGAGCCGATTTTGGCGCCACGGTTCGCCAACGTATGCCACTGTCTTTAACGGCGGGCGCTATTGCACTGGTAGCCTTGGTATTCTTTGGTCAAGGTGACGGTCTAGTCGAAGCCGCTGGTCAAAGCGGTGACAGCGCTCGTCCAGAAAGTTTACTGATGTTGCTCTCTGTTGCTGCCGTGGTTTTCTTCGCGCTTAAGGGTCGTCACCTATTGGAAGCCCTTAGCTACGGTATCTTAGTTGCTACGGTTGTTGGACTGGGTATCGGCGCTTTCGCGGTAACAGATCTGTTCACCGTTCCTTCTGAGCGCGGTGTATCGAATGGTATCATCGAAGATGCGATTGCGGGTGTAACCGGTGCTGTAGTATTCGTTATCTTAATCTTGGGTGTTATCAAGATTTTCATGAATAGCGGCATTATTGATGACATTCTCAAGTTCATCACTGAACGCGTTTCAAACAGCACTCGCAGCACTGAACTATTGATGTTCTTCTCGACTTCTGTGTCATCACTATTAGTCAGCTCAAATGCGCCATCTCAGTTGCTAGTGGGACCAACGCTTATTAAACCACTAGGTGAGAAGAACAATATTACTCCTGAGCGTCGCGCAAACTTGATGAGCGCCTCAGTGTGTTCAATCTTCTACATGATGCCTTGGTGTCTAGCGGTTATGGTCTGGTACTCGGCTGTTGAAACCTCAGCCATCTCTTCAGGCCTAGCGGTTCCAAGTGCATCAATCAGCTTTATGGCGCCATACCCTTGGGCACTATTGTGCGTAATGATGTTCTCAATCATCACAGGCTGGAAACGCTACGGCAATCAGGCTCAAGCTCAAGTACAACCAGCCTAATTTACAACTAATAACAATAAACGAATGACAAAAGCTGTGGCGGCGTAGGCCGCCACAAGTAAAAAAATAGGAAATAAAAATGACTAAAGTACTTAACACTGAATCAGCACCAGCAGCTATCGGCCCATATGTTCAAGGTGTTGACCTTGGTAGCATGATCTTTACCTCTGGCCAGCTACCAATCGATCCAGCAACAGGTGAAATGTCTGCAGATGTGGCAGAGCAGGCACTACAGTCACTAAAGAACGTTCAAGCTATCGTAGAGTCTGCGGGTCTAACTATGGCTAACGTGTTTAAGATGACAGTATTCGTAAAAGATCTAAACAGCTTCCCTATCGTTAACGAAGTTTACCAAAACTTCTTCGACAACTTAGGCGCTGCTTACCCAGCACGCTCTTGTGTTGAAGTTGCACGTCTTCCAAAAGATGCGCTAATCGAAATCGAAGCGATTGCAATAAGAAGCTAATCAGAATTGATTGATCAAATACCGCAGCATGCTGCGGTATTTTTTTGGCTTTTTATCATGTTCACATTAGCTTTCAGGCTCTTTATTCAGTGCCGGGCTTTCAAAATACTCAAATAAGATGTCTAAGAAAGCATTCACCATCCTAGGAGTCTGAATCCCTTTTGCCTGAACCACGTGGTATTCCCACTCAGTCACAGGTTCAAATGGCCGACTTACAATGCCATCCGCACCAGACTGCAGTACGAAAGGGTCTAAAATTGCGATACCCACGCCCTTCTTCACTAGCTGAAACAGAGTACTTTGCTCTCTCGCCTCAAGAATAATATTACGCTTAACGCTCTGCTTAAGAAACGCATCCTCGACTCGCGTTCGAAATGGACTGCCATAGGCCAAGGTCATAAAGCGTTCATGTTTCAGATCGATCGGTGAGAGTGAGCTTTTTTGTGCTAATGGATGTCCCTCATGGAGTAAAACCACCGCTCGGTGTCTGCGCAGAAAGCGACAGTTGAACTCCTCTTCATCCGCTTCAACGTTAGTGGTTATTGCAATATCGATTCTGTGGCTACGCACCATTTCCAATAGCTGAATTCTTGATGCCGACTCCAATTCAATCGACACATTAGGGTGCTCACTTAAAAATGCTGCGATCACGTCTGGCATAAAACTATTAGAGCAAATAGGCATCACGCCGACGCGCAGTCGACCCTGGTTATTGCGAGCAATGGCATCAGCCGAAGAAGCTAAACTGTTCATCCCAATAAAGACCCGATTAACATCTTTATAGAATAATTTCGCCTCTGGCGTTGCTTCTAATTTATTGTGTGTACGCACAAATAACGGAAAACCCACTCGATACTCAAGTTCAGACAGCAAACGACTCACCGCGGGTTGAGAAATATAGAGTAACTCTGCTGCGCCAGTGACGGTGCCTGACAGCATGAAACAGCGAAACGCTTCAATTTGACGAATTTTGATTTTCGAATCTGCTGGCAATGATTTCACCTAATAAGAGACAGCTATAGTCAGGCGATAGTAGCGAAAAGCACTTTTTGCTACTGAGTACCGCCTCTCAAATCCAGCAACTTACGACGCTAAAAAGCCAATAAAAAAGGGCCATTAGGCCCTTTTACTCACGACTAACTAAATAAAACCTATAGACTAGGTAAGATATTTGCTGGCAGGTATGCGTTGTAGCTGGCTGTTAGCAACAAGTTAGTTGCGGCTTCGATATCAGGGCCGAAGAAACGGTCCTTATCGTAGTAAGTCACTAACTCACGTAACTCAGCTTTTGCCTTTGCTACAGCCACACTCGGTTGCAGTGGCGCGCGGAAATCTAAGCCTTGCGCCGCAGCTAATAACTCAACCGCCAATACACCGCGGGTGTTTTCAGACATATCGCGCAAACGGCGCGCCGCAAAGGTCGCCATCGACACGTGATCTTCTTGGTTCGCCGATGTCGGTAAGCTATCGACTGATGCAGGATGGGCGTAAGTTTTGTTCTCTGATGCCAATGCCGCTGCCGTTACCTGCGCAATCATAAAGCCTGAGTTAACCCCGCCGTTTTCAACCAAAAATGGAGGCAGTTTCGACAGGTTAGAGTCAATCAACAACGCGATACGACGCTCAGCGATAGAGCCAAGCTCAGCAATCGCAATCGCTAAGTTGTCCGCTGCCATAGCAACAGGCTCAGCGTGGAAGTTACCACCCGAGATAATATCGCCAGTGTCTTGGAACACGAGTGGGTTATCGGTAACGCCATTAGCTTCTGTGCCAAGTACATCTGCCGCGTGGCGAATTTGAGTTAAACATGCCCCAAGCACCTGTGGCTGACAACGTAACGAGTAAGGATCTTGTACCTTTTCACAGTTAACGTGATCTAGGCTGATCTCAGACTCATCACCGAGTAAATGACGGAACACAGCCGCCGAATCAATCTGACCTTTTTGACCACGAGCTGCGTGAATACGTGCATCGAACGGGCTACGACTGCCCATTGCCGCTTCAACGCTCATGGCACCAATCACTGAGCTTGCAGCAAACAGATCTTCTGCGTTAAACAAACCTTCAAGGGCTAATGCCGTTGAAGCTTGAGTACCGTTAAGCAGTGCTAAACCTTCTTTGGCCGCCAGCTCAAGTGGCTTAAGCCCGGCGATTTCAAGACCCTGCGCGGCGCTAATTAGCTGACCTTTATAACTCACTTCGCCTTCAGCAAGCAGTGGCAAACACATGTGTGATAGCGGCGCTAAGTCACCCGATGCCCCCACAGAGCCCTTTTCAGGTACACAGGGATAAACTTCAGCATTCACCAGTGCAATTAGGAAATTAATCACCTCTAAACGAATGCCAGAAAAACCACGGCTCAGTGAGTTGATCTTCAATACCATCATCAAGCGCACAGTCGCATCGCTCATGGGTTTTCCGGTACCTGCAGCGTGAGACAGCACAATAGAGCGCTGTAGCAGTTGCAGGTCGTCAGCAGCAATCTTGGTGTTTGCCAACAAGCCAAAGCCGGTGTTAATGCCGTAAACCGTGCGGCCTTCATCCAATACTTGCTGTACTAGCCCTGCACTGGTGTTGATATCGGCGATAGCGCTTTGTGCTAGTTCTAATGTTACCTTGCCACGACTGATCTCACGGATTTGCGCTAGGGTTAACGTACCCGGAGTTAATACTAAATGACTCATGTTAATGCCTCTTATTCTTATACTGCTCGTTCGAGCTGGCTTATAGCATTGGCAGGTCAAGACCCTGCTCTTTTGCACAATTTTTAGCGATATCGTATCCGGCGTCAGCGTGACGCATCACCCCCGTTGCCGGGTCATTCCACAGTACGCGACCTAAGCGCGCCGCAGCGTCATCACTGCCGTCAGCCACAATCACCACACCAGAGTGCTGGCTAAAGCCCATACCGACACCACCACCGTGATGCAGCGATACCCAAGTTGCACCGCTTGCGGTGTTAAGCAGTGCGTTCATTAACGGCCAATCCGATACCGCATCAGAACCATCGAGCATAGATTCTGTTTCGCGGTTAGGGCTAGCAACTGAGCCTGAATCTAAATGGTCGCGACCAATCACAATTGGCGCTGACAGCTCGCCATTTTTTACCATTTCGTTAAAGGCGAGTGCCAAACGAGCACGATCTTTTAAGCCTACCCAGCAGATGCGTGACGGCAGACCTTGGAACGCGATACGCTCGCGCGCCATATCTAACCAGTTGTGTAGATGTGGATTATCAGGAATAAGCTCTTTTACTTTTGCGTCGGTCTTGTAGATATCCTCAGGGTCGCCAGACAGCGCCACCCAGCGGAATGGGCCTATGCCTTCACAGAACAGTGGGCGTACATAAGCTGGCACAAAACCGGGAAAATCGAATGCGTTTTCAACGCCTTCTTCAAATGCCATTTGGCGGATGTTGTTACCGTAATCGGTGGTCGCCGCGCCTGCAGCTTGTAGCGCCAGCATGGCTTTTACTTGCACTGCCATTGACTGCTTGGCCGCTTTAACCACTGCCGCTTCGTCAGTTTTACGCATTTCAATCGCTTGCTCTAGCGTCCAGCCTTGTGGCAGGTAACCATTTAGCGGATCATGCGCCGAGGTTTGGTCAGTCACTACATCAGGGGTAATACCGCGTTCAACCAGTTCGGCAAATACGTCAGCTGCGTTACCAAGCAGACCAACCGAAACGGGCTTGCCATTAGCATTAGCTTCATCAATCATCGCTAAGGCTTGATCAAGGCTAGTGGCTTTTTTGTCGACGTATTTTGTCCGTAGACGGAAATCGATACGAGTTTCATCCACTTCACAGGTCAATACTGAGTAACCCGCCATAGTGCCAGCTAGAGGCTGCGCGCCGCCCATGCCACCTAGGCCACCGGTTAAGATCCACTTGCCTGCAGACGAACCATTAAAGTGTTGCTTAGCCATAGCAACGAACGTTTCGTAAGTCCCTTGGACAATGCCTTGTGAGCCGATATAGATCCACGAACCTGCTGTCATCTGGCCATACATGGCCAACCCTTTTTTATCTAACTCGTTAAAATGTTCCCAGTTTGCCCAATGTGGCACTAGGTTAGAGTTAGCGATGATCACCCGCGGTGCGTTACTGTGGGTTTTGAATACGCCAACTGGCTTACCCGACTGCACCATTAAGGTTTCGTCTTCTTCAAGGCGCTGCAGTACCTCAACGATTTTGTCGTAACACTCCCAATCACGAGCCGCACGGCCAATACCGCCATAAACCACTAAGTCTTCAGGACGCTCAGCCACATCGGGATGCAAGTTGTTCATCAACATTCGCATAGGTGCTTCAGTCAGCCAGCTCTTACAGCTGAGTGTTGTTCCTGTCGGCGCGATAATGCGGCGGCTCGGATCGTGTCTCTTATCCATAGGTACTACCTCGTTCAATTTGTTTTTATGTTTTTCTTATCAGCTTATTTTTAAGCTTTATATTTACTGTCTTACTGTCAATTCTTTGGTAAATCATTAGTGAATCATTGCTAAAGCGTTTTGTTGATCGCTTTTACTTGCATAGCGGCAGCCCACTGCGTCTTAACTCCCCAGCGTCTTTAACTAAAGGTCAGGTGGCCACCTAATTTAAATCGACTGCCGGGATGCACTAAGCGCGCAAAACTCACCACACCTTGGCGTGACCAAGTTCGGCGAGTAATCTGTAAACACGGCTCTGAGGCTGCAATTTGTAACAGGGCTAACTGCGCAATATCGGCCATTTTGGCCTCGATAGTGTGCTTGGCTTCGGTTAACGGTGCCACCATCGACAAATATTCATGGGGAGTTTGCTGGGTAAAATCTTGTGCTAAATACTCAGGCACCAGTTTAGGGTTAACAAAGCGCTCTTCTAGCTGCAGCGGTGTACCTTGCTCGCAGTGGACTAATACCGACTGATAAACCGCGCCGCCCTCTTCTAGCCCCAGCGCAATCGCAATCGCGCCCGTTGCCGTGGTTTGAGTCAGCAACACTTGTTGCACACTATAACCGTGACCACGGTCTTTTATCTCGTCGGCAATATTGCGAATCGCCATCATCGAAGACTGGGTTTTTAGGCCTGCAACGAAAGTGCCTAAGCCTTGAGAGCGCTCTAATACGCCCGATTCAGTTAACTCAGTAACGGCACGGCGCGCCGTCATGCGGCTGCAATTAAACAACTCGGCCAATTGATTTTCAGATGGCACACGGCTATCTTCAGCCCATTCGCCAGACTCAATTTGCGCTAAAATATATTGCTTAATCTCTTCAAACTTTGGCGTTGCCATTAACTATCCCGTTGCTATTTAACTTGCAGCCCGCTATTTACATGCTCAAAAACTCGGCTACAATCCTAGCTTGTATATACAAGTAAATACAAGCTAGCTCACAAATTATTTTTAGTGCTGATATTTGGTGTTAGTATTCCAACACCGCAAAAAGAAACCAAAAAGAGAACTGCATCATGTCGTGGGATCAAGTCTGGATAGATATCAACATCGCCACAATGTCGCCAAACATTTCAGAGCCTTACGGTGCCATTACCGATGCAGCGCTTGCTGTACAGGACGGCAAAATAGCTTGGGTTGGTAAGCGTAGCGAACTGCCTGAATTTGATGTATTCGCTACCCCAATTTACAAAGGTAAAGGTGGCTGGATCACCCCTGGATTAATCGATGCCCACACCCATTTAATATTTGCAGGCAACCGCGCTAATGAGTTTGAACTGCGTCTACAAGGCGCGAGTTACGAAGAGATCGCACGCAGCGGCGGTGGTATCATTTCAACCGTCAAAGCCTGCCGCGAAGCCGATGAAGCCGAGCTATTTGAGCTGGGTCGTCAACGCCTAAACGCACTCGCTAAAGAGGGCGTGACCACCGTAGAAATCAAGTCAGGTTATGGCCTAGATATCGACACCGAGCTTAAAATTCTACGCGTCGCCCGCGAACTGGGTAAGCATCATCATGTAGACGTTAAAACCACCTTTTTAGGCGCACACGCTATTCCACCAGAATACAAAGACGCTCCCGGTAGTACAGAAAGGAGTGATGCTTACGTTGACTTAGTGATCAACGAAATGTTACCGCGCGTGATTGCAGAAAACCTTGCCGATGCTGTCGATGTGTTTTGCGAGAATATCGCCTTCAATTTAGAACAAACCGAACGCGTACTCACCGCCGCAAAAGATGCTGGACTGGATATCAAATTGCACGCAGAGCAGCTTTCTAATATGGGCGGCTCCGCCTTAGCAGCCAAGCTTGGCGCTAAATCGGTAGATCACATCGAATATCTTGATGAAGACGGCGTAAAAGCATTAAGCGAAAGCGGTACCTGCGCCACAATTCTTCCCGGCGCATTTTACTTTTTACGTGAAACCCAACACCCGCCAATCGATTTGCTGCGCAAATACAAGGTGCCTATGGTGGTCGCCAGCGATTACAACCCGGGCTCATCACCAATATGCTCCAGCCTATTGATGCTCAATATGGCCTGTACGTTACTGCGTTTAACGCCAGAGGAAGCGTTAGCAGGCATGACGCGCAATGCCGCCAAGGCGTTGGGCATTGATGACCATGTCGGCGTTATTGAAGTCGGCATGACTGCCGATTTCTGTATGTGGAATATCAGCACCCCAGCGGAGCTGGCGTACACCTATGGTGTGGCATCGTGTGTGGATGTGGTGAAAAACGGTCATCTCGTACACCAATGATGAGCTATGCCTGAGCGATGAGGCATGTTCATCGTTTTAGGTGTTGCTGTTAGTTTTTATCGTATTTGGAACTTCGGAGTGGCTTCCAGCAGCCCTGGTTCCAATTGCCTGCAGCTGGTGCTGGACAGGGTTTTGTATCTAATAACCTCAGGTGTGGCTTTCTACATCTAATGCAGCTAATGACCTGCGGTCGGCGTATGTGCAGACACTTCTTAGGCACGCTTTACGTCATCCCAGACCGCTCTACGATGGCAAACAACATCCCGGTTTAAAGGCCAGTTCGGCATCCTGCCTCTCGTTCGAGAGCTTGATAACTCCGTTATCTCTCACCATGCCATCAAAGGCCTAAGCCGCATCTACACTAGGTTAGAAAAGCACAATTCCTAGCTTTTAGTGTTCGCATAAAATCCGAAATCAATATCCACCCAGAAGTTACAGGAAACACCTATTCCCCATCGAAGTTGCCGAAGTGCGTAAGTAAAAATGCCGTAGAACCATCATGGATGATGGTTCAGGCTCGGAGGGACATGGATGTCCCATCTGAGCCGTTAGGCGATTTTTATTGAAGCATGAGGCCCGCATCTAATGCATGTAACTTCGTCGGGGCGGCAGGGGTGATCCAAGAGGGGATTGCTGTTGATCCCCTCTTGGCCGTGTGTGAGCTGGAAGCTCACGACCTTTATCAAGCGCAGCTTGATTGCTTATGTCTTTAAGCAAAACTTACATTCAACCACCCGTGCTTCCAATTGCCAGCAGCAGACGTATGTGCAGACACTTCCGTGACATGCTGTAAATCCATCCCTGGAAGCTCGGCCATGACAAACAACATCCCTGTTCAAAGGCCAGTTCGGCATCCTGCCTCTCGTTCGAGAGCTTGATAACTCCGTTATCTCTCACCAGATCATGGACGGTCACGGCCGTATCTGCACCGGATTAGAAAAGCACTATCTCTAGGTTTCTGTGTTCACAGATACAAGCTACAAAACTAAAATTAGCCACTGAATTTACAGGAAACTCCAATTCCCCATCGAAGTTGCCGAAGTGCGTTGGAAATTCTTTATAAACCAGAGTCACGTGATGCCGACAGGGATGTCGGCATAGCTTTCGCGGGGCAGGCCGTTCCTAGGCATCCATGCCTTCACGGCATTTGTGAATCCATTCACATCAGATGCCCCATCGGAAGCGTTAGTGATTTATCCATAAGCATGAGGATCAACAACTTCGTCGGGGCGGCAGGGGTGATCCAAGAGGGGATTGCTGTTGATCCCCTCTTGGCCGTGTGTGAGCAGGAAGCTCACGACCTTTATCAAGCGCAGCTTGATTGCCTAAGTTGTTAGACGAAGTCTAACTATAGAGTTCAGGCGTAGCCTGATAGATTTATCAAACGAAGTTTGATGATTAAAAATGAAAAGTTAGCCATCAGCTAACGCCTGAGCAATTACCATTGTATAATCACCCCACAAAAACCTAACCCACTGATAAATGTCTAAATACCTATCACAGCTACTTATACTCGTGTTCAGCGTAACCGCTATCGCCATAGCGAATGTCGCTAGCGCTAACAGTAGCGAATTAGACTTGAGCGACTACGATGCAGATGTAGCGGCACTGCTACAAGAATATCAGGGGCAAGACTCATACTCTCGGCCTATCGTGCCGTCGGTTTTAGTCTTTAAAGACAGCGCACAAGCTTCAACTTACGTCGACTTTAAACGTGGTTTAATCTTGGTCGAAACCCGCAGTAAAGCGCAGCTAAAAGAAGCTGTGGTACAGGTGCTACTTACCCAAATTGACCCTAAGGTCATCGACGCACAAACCGCAGAGGACTTTGGCTTAATCAGCAAAAAGAAGAAGCCTTTTTTCTGGGGGCAAGTGCTCGATAAAGAGGGCAAGGCGATTGAATTTGAATGGCGGGCATCACGCTATGCCGATGAGCTAGTCAATAAAAGCAAACGAGTTAACTCGCGCTTTCAAGTGGCTATTCACATGGTGAAAGAACACACCACCATAGCTGGTAATAAGTACATTAACTATGCCCGCAGCGCTAGCCGAAAACACGGGGTTAGCACAGATTTAATTATGGCGATTATCGAGACTGAAAGCTCGTTTAACCCGCTGGCTCGTTCACGCTCTAACGCCCTAGGCTTGATGCAGATTAAGGCTAACACTGCGGGCCGTGACTATTTCAATTTAATTCAAGGCTATAAACATACACCGTCGTCGGCTTACCTTTATGATCCGGCCAAAAATATCGAGGTCGGCACGGGCTATTTAAAGATACTTTCAAGCCGCTACCTTAAGGGGATTACCCATCCAAAGAAACGTGAATATGCGGTGATCTCAAGCTATAACGGCGGTGCGGGTAATCTGTGGAAGAGTCTCGACTCTAGGGGGAATCGCACCAAGGCCTTAGCGCGGATTAATAAGATGACGGTGAGTGAGTTTTATTGGTTTTTGACCCATCGTCACAACCGCCAAGAAACCCGAAACTACTTGAAAAAAGTCAGTAGTAGACAGAAGAAATATCTCTAACTTAATTACCTAATAGAAAGGTAAGTAGCACACTTCAGGCTCCTATCTCTTCACTGCAATCTTTTTAGGATTGCGCCATATAAAACGAAAACGATAGCCAATGGGCTATCGTTTTTGTCTTCAAATAGCTAATCCATTAGAGCTTACTTTGCTGTTTATACTTGGCCAGCTGCTTAGCGTATTTATTTTGATAAAACGGATGGTCGGTAATATCCAGCGCTAGAGCTTGGTACTTTATTGCCAACTCTATCTCTCCCAGTTTGGCGTAAGCACCGGCTACCGCATCATAAGCAGCATAGGCTTCTGGAGAGTCGCTAATCGCTACCTTATACACCTCAATCGCCTTGCTTGGTTCGGCCTCAAGGTAAGCGTCACCCAGTTGTATTAATGAGCTGGTTGCGGGCACTTTAAAGCCATATTTCTGCTCAGTTAAAAACTGGTAATGCGCCAAAATCGCCTTTGGGCCTTGCTTTGAAATGTCTGAATCTGCCGCTAACACTTGATGGTAATCATCGAATAACTGCTCAATGGCATAGGCTGTAGCGAGCACGGGTTGCGTCATGTAATAGCTGCCATCGAAGCGCTTTATACGGTAATCCAATGTGCTATTTGCATTGGCTTTTATGATAGTTTCCATTTCAGCAAACGACGCTAACTGCCTTTGCTCAAAGTCACTATCGCTAGTGCTCATAAACAAAAATCGAGGATTACCTTGCATATCAGCAAGCTTTTTCGGCGCATCTTTAATGACATAGGCAAAATCTTTACTTAGCACAGGGCTTGCTACAAAGTAGGCATTAAACAAGCTGGGGCGATTGATTAAGGTATATAATCCCAGCCCTGCGTTACCGGTAAAGCCATTTAAAATGCGAAAACCATTAGTGCGGTATTGCTTGTCGATAGCGGGCAGTAGGTTTTGTTCGAGGTAATCGAGTAACTGTTGATTACCGCGTTCTTCAATCGCTGCGCTTTTTAGTTCGCCTAAGCCTTGATGGCCATCAGGCGCCGTCACGATAATGGTCTCTAACCAGGGCCAATCACCGTTATGGCTCATCCAGTCATGCATGCCCGCGAGCAAGGCTTGGCTTCGTGGATGAAAATCAACTAGCACGATATATTCTTTATCTGGTTTGGTGCCATAACTGGGCGGTAACGTCACAGTAAACTCTGCGGGTTCGATTAGCTCTGAAGTTACTGTTAATGGCTCTACCACGCTATGTGTGGCGCTTACATTAACACTGAAGAGTGGCACGAATAAGCACGCGATAAAAAATATTCTCGTCATTTTCGATCCTTGAAGTTTACTCATTTAAAGCTAGCTATCTAGATCTAGCCATTTAAATTAGCGCCGTTGCCGCCACTCGCTAGCTAAGTAGTTAAGCAAATCGTTAAATAACTGACCAAGTTAACAGTAGATTACTTAATAAACAACTACGACTCAGGGTTTAGACAAAATGAACCACGAGCAATCAAAATAACCGCTGCGAGTGTTTTAATGAATAACTCAGCTTGGTCAGTCAATATTAGATATAAGTCGCCAACAATCAGAAAAAACTGTAAATTTAGTACCTAGTGAGCGCCGATTACACTAGCCAACTGAGCTAATTCAGCTTAGGATCTGAGCAATAAATCGATCTCGACTACAAGTAATCCACATTGCGGAGTAACCAAACATTATGGGTATCAGAGCCATCGTCGTAGATACAGCCGGTACGACTACCGACCTTAACTTTATTGAGGATGTACTATTTCCTTATTCAGCTAAGGCCTTACCCGCTTTTCTGGAACAGAATCAACATAATGTACTCGTAGATAACTGCATTTGCGATGTGCAAGATATCGCACTGGAGCCTGATGCCAGCCTTGCTCGCGTCACTGAAATTTTGCAGCAATGGATTAAAGAAGATCGCAAAGCTACGCCGCTAAAAACCTTACAAGGTTTGATCTGGAAGCAGGGCTATGCCAATGGTGAGTTTAAAGGGCACATCTTTCCTGATTTTATCGAAGCATTAGATGGCTACAAGCAACAAGGTTTACGTGTTTACAGCTTCTCTTCTGGCTCGGTTGAAGCGCAAAAACTATTATTTAGCCACAGCGATGCGGGCGATCTAAACGATAAGTTTAACGGTCACTTTGATACTCGCACGGGTAACAAGCGCTTCAAGCAAGCTTATTGCAATATCGTCAACACGATTAGCCTAAGCCCGAAGCAGATTTTGTTTGTATCTGACGTGCTTGAAGAGCTAAAAGCCGCTAGTGAAGCAGGCTTAAACGTAGTACAAATGGTACGCGATGATAGCCAACGCACTGGTGACTTTAGAACCATCACTAGCTTTAGCGAACTGAAAATCGACTAAACTAGAGCACATTAAAAAAGGGCCTTTATGGCCCTTTTTTGTTACTTTTTATGGTCAACTTACCACTGGAAAGGCGGGTGAAATACACTTTTTCACTTCAAACCTAAAGCCATCCAGTTGCGCCTTATCTCGATAAACCTCCATGATTTCATAATCGTTTAGTTCGACCACTCTTGAATCAACATCCTTTTGACACCTAGATTTACTGTCAGCTTCAAACTCAAATGCAAAGAGTGCAATCATCTGTCGCACAAATGCTTGGTACGCATAACGTGTTTGCAAATACTCATCTGTCATACCCTTTAGCTCTGTATCTTCGGCACTTATAGTGGTCGCAGTCGGTACCAAGCCAACAGTGATATCGCTAGTAATAGTTTGTTGTAATTGCTCTGCTTCAAGCTCTGGCAATACATATAAAACAAGGTGAGCAAGCAAGCCTGTTGCCAACATTAAACGCAATAGCCAAGTGAGTTTTTGAAAATGCACATTTTGGGTCAACTTAGGCAGTTTTATGCCTAATGGTGCGAGCATTAAAGCAAGCATTAAATAGAAAGGTACCAACAACTGCGCGGCGAGAATAACCAGGGCGGTGATAAACACAAACCATACTGGGATATAAAGCAAAATCGCTAAATTGTGAGTATAAGCAACATGCGCGGCAGACACTCCAATCACATCATTGACGACTCCGCCGGCCCAACTCAAAGCAAAGTTAGCCACCACAGCATAAAACAGCAACAGCACTGCTTTACCAACTAAGCTATGCCAAATTCGCTCAAAAATAGGTAACAGCTCTATCGTTAACGCCAACACAGTTAACACAGCAACCCAACTAAATGAGTCCGCAAAAATAGCAATCAATCCCGCTAACACATATAGGTATTGCGCGAAAGTCAGTACTGATAGCTTTTGCCCTAAGCCTGAAATTCGCTTTTGGTAGAAGCCCTTAACCGAAGATAATATGATTTGAAAAGCTGCGGGCATTGTTATTATTTTTGTTGCCGTCATAAAAAAACGGACCCCATTCATTATTAATTGCACAAGAAGCGACCACCATAAACGCTTAGCAACAATTTACCAACATTATCTGCTATAAGTAAACACGCTTAGTATTTGCCGACTTTCAAGTGCATTATTTTGCTAAATAGCGGCTTTTTAACCTCTCCCAATTATCACTTTGACGAGCGTACTCCTCTTCACACATCACCGCTCTTTCTATGCCTTGTTCAGAGCCTACCAGCAGACTTGCATATTTCTCAGGATTGCTACCATAAATTAGGCATACACTTGCATGGTATCGCTGTGCATCTAGGCTATGTTCATCACTAAAATCACCATCTGCCAGCTCATCAATGTCTTCATCTTCGAGCGCAAATAGGTCAGCTGCACTTAACGCAATTTCTGCGCCTTGTTCAAAAGCATTGATAAGTAATAATGTCGCCAAGGTATCCACCGCATCTTCTTCCCGCCCAAGTACGATTACATCATTAGCGTAAATATAGGCGTGGCCATACTCGTGACCTAATGTATGGAGCAGCGCATCTTGAGTGGCGGTTTTTGGGCTTACTCCCGTTTGCTGATATTCATCTTTGGTAAAGCGATTAAGCACCTCAGTGACGAAGTGATAAGGGATTTCTATTTGCATTGTCTCAGGGTCAAACAATGGTCCATCTTGCGAACCAAACACCACGGTTAATTTGTGTTGCATGGGTAAAGTTAAGTACAGCAGTTGCAACTGCGGCTCAATACTTTTAATTAACCGATAAGCCCTGAGCTCTTGTCGGGTTTCAGCCTCAATAAATTGATTTACTACCGCCGCCTGACTCAGTTGCCCAAAGCTGAGCAGTAACGCGATTGCTAACCATTTAGTCATTCTTTGCATATACCCCCACTTATACTAGTTAGCATTATCCATTGCCTTGTTGCCTGATAAACATGCTGTTATGCTGGTCAAAAGTTAAACGCCCGTTTAAATATTGGTACGAATCAACTAGAGAGCATTATGGATAATTTTCTTAAGCAATATCCCATCAACACCCAAATTATAGTCGCTTGGGGCGAAATGGATGCCTTGCAACACGTTAATAATGTGGTGTATTTCCGCTACTTTGAAACCGCCCGTATCGACTTTTTTAATCAGATAAACTTGCTTGATGAGCTACAAACTACCGCTATTGGCCCGGTGATCAGTGAAAACCAAGCCCGCTATAAACGTCCAGTCACCTTTCCTGATACCTTAACGGTTGGTGTTAGCATAAGTGACATTAAAGATGACCGGTTTATGATGCACTACAGTGTATATAGTCAAAACCAAAAGGCTGTGACGACACTAGGCAGTTCACAGGTGGTGATGTTTAACTTTAAAACGGGCCAAAAAGCTAAACTCACCGCCGAGTTACTCGATGCCTTAAAAACCTATGAGTACGAAATAAGCTAATCTTTTGACTCAAAGCCCTTGGACTTGCCTGACACAAAAAGGATAAATCATGAGTGAACAGATCATCCACCTTGCAGATGAAAGTCGATTCGTTATCAACCTAGACGGGGCGCAAGCCGTATTAGCTTATGAGCTGTTTGATAATAGTGCCGACCCATCGGCTCCCCGATGTAATTTCAACAACACCTATGTACCACCTGAGCTACGTGGTAAAGGCTTAGCTGAAAAGCTAGTGCGTAGTGGCCTAAGATGGGCCAAATCGCAAGGCTTTGAAATTGAAGCAAGCTGCTGGTACGTGCAGAAGTTTTTGAGCAAAAAATAACAACGTACTCAAACTCAAGGCTCATTTTCACGAGCCCATACTCATTACACTACTCGCCTGTCAGCAACGCTAACTGCTCTCGAATGCCAGCACCTAGCGGCTGGCTTTTCTCGCTCGTATAGTCGTAATGCACCATGGTCGTTTGCGCTTCCGCGGTCTTTTTGCCGTTCTGCCAGCAACTTTGAGTTAGCTCA
This sequence comes from Shewanella sp. 125m-7, assembly GCF_052977045.1. Classification (NCBI taxonomy): domain Bacteria; kingdom Pseudomonadati; phylum Pseudomonadota; class Gammaproteobacteria; order Alteromonadales; family Shewanellaceae; genus Shewanella; species Shewanella sp. 125m-7. The sequence goes on along the minus strand of NZ_JBRILQ010000012.1, from coordinate 27,296 downwards.
AAACTGCTATTACCGATACGACTCACCCAGGTTTTTACCGTTACGTCGCTGGCAAAGTAGGTCGGTGCGTTAAAGCCGATAGTAAAGCCCGCGACAATCAAGTTCCACTTAGTGAGATCTTGTGTTGGATTAAAAATCTTGAAAATAGGCTCACGCGCCGCCTCAAACCACACCGGAATAACGGTATTGTTAATATGGCCTAGGGCGTCGGTTTCACAAAACCTTGGTTGTAGGGTCAGGCTAAATGCAGTCTCTTGCACGCTGGTATTCCTTGTTGTTATTGTTATTGCTGTGATCGTTATTAGAATTTTATCGGCTCCATTCTACCGATAAATAGCAGGCTTAAAAGAGCTGCAACGCAATTGCGGTTAACTGCGCTGGAATTAAAGATTTGCAGGTGGAAATACCAATAAATGAATGCAACATTTATGGCCAGACACAAATACCAACACTATCCGTCCATGGGTGTTGGCATAAATGTTCCAGACATAAAAAAGGCACGCTAATGCGTGCCTTTCACTAAATGACGATGACTTAAGCGCGTATTAGCGGCTATACATCTTATCGATTTCACGAGCGTACTTGTTGTAAATCACTTTACGACGTAGCTTCATGGTTGGGGTAATAAGGCCTGCTTCCATCGAGAATGCATCGGGTAACAAGGTAAACTTCTTAATCTTTTCAAAGCCAGCTAGCTCGCTTTGTAATGTCTTAAGACGCTGCTCAAAATGCTCAACCACGTGGCTATGACGCAATAGATCCAGCTGCGACTCGTAATTTACGCCTTTCTCTTTTGCCCAAGCCTCTAACGACTCAAATGCTGGCACAATTAACGCGGTTACGTAGTTACGCGCATCGGCAACAATCGCTACCTGCTCGATGAATGGGCAACAACCGACTTTGCCTTCAACACGTTGCGGCGCAATATACTTACCGTTTGATGTTTTCATGAGCTCTTTAATGCGGTCAGTGATAAACAAGTTACCGTTTTCATCGATACGACCCGCATCACCGGTTTTCAACCAGCCATCTTCAAATGTTTCGGCAGTTTCTTCTGGACGGTTGTAGTAACCACGCATCACAGTGTCGCCGCGAACCATGATTTCGTTATCTTTACCGAGTTTAATCTCAACTTCTGGTAGTACCTGGCCGTTAGAACCGGGAACGCGGTTAGCCAAGGTATTACAGGTCGCCGTTGCCGTCGTTTCTGTCATGCCGTAACCACATAGCACAGGTACATCGATGCTTTGGAAGAAAGCACTGACGTTTGGATCTAGTGCTGCGCCGCCGCAAGGCATAAACTTAAGACGACCACCTAACACCTGCTTTAACTTACTGAAAACCAGCTTATCGGCTAATTTCCACTGCAAGCTTAAGCCCAATGATGCTTTATGGCGACCTTGGCCCACTTCAGACTGCTTATGACCAACAGACATTGCCCAGGTAAACATTTTTTGGCGCATATCAGGTGCTTTAATCACCTTATCTTGTACGGCGCTATACACTTTTTCTAAGAAGCGCGGCACCACACATAATGTGTGCGGACGAACTTGAACAATCGCCTCTTTTACCGCCATTGGATTAGACAGGTATACGTTACGGCCACCACGACACAATACGTAGAAGCTCCAACCGCGCTCAAATACATGGCTAAGCGGTAAGAATGCTAACGACACATCACCAGGAGTAAAAGGTAATAATGTGTCATGCTGACGCACCATAGAGGCAATGTTGCGGTAATCAAGCATTACGCCTTTAGGGTCGCCCGTTGTGCCTGAGGTATAAATTAGCGTCAGTAGATCATCTAAATTCTTGTCGTTCAAACGCTTTTCAAGTTCAGCGTCTGCTGCCACATCAAGTTCACGCGCAAGTAGATCATCCAAATAAAAATGGTTTTGCTTATCTTGTAACTCAACGGATTGGTCGAAAACCACCACACTTGTCAGGCTATCGCATTGTGCAGCTAGCTCACATGCCATTGCATACTGCACCGCATCACCGACAAAAATCAGCTTGGCGGCTGCGTCGTTAACAATGTAAGCCGCTTGCTCCATAGTGCTAGTCGGGTAGATAGGCACAACGACAGCTTTAGCTTTGAGTAAGCCCAAATCGGCACAGGTCCACTGCGGGCAGTTCTGCGACAAAATAACTGCGCGGTCATGGGATTCAATACCAAACTGAATTAACACCCGTGCAATTTTAGAGGTGATGGTATCGAATTGAGTCCAGCTCACTTGATGCCAAGGCGCTGCAGTTTCGAATCCTTCGAGCGCAATAGCGTCGCCAAGTGATTGGCTCTGTTGCTGTATTAATCGTACTACGTGATATTGCTCGAGCGACATAAAATAACTACCTTTTAGCTTACAAGTGTTCCGCTTTTCGGCAAGTCTACTAGAAGACGCTCTAAACACTAAGAGTTTTTGCTCTATTTTTGTTAACTCAGACACAAAAAAAGACCGTCCTGCGATGTGAATAGCCTTTATTTAACAGCAAGTCTTTTAAGCTAAGCATCTAAGTTAAAACAAAAATAGTTTATTAACACCTGTAGCAATATCGTGCGATTTCCAGCACAAACAAATAGATTAAATTTTAACCATCTTGGTGAGTTTAGCGTTTTCTAAGCCTGATATCAGCCTATGAGCGCAGTAGATCACCTCGCCATAAGCGTTGTTTTGCTGCCCACAAGGTGAATATCGAGACCAGTAAAAATAGAAGATCCCATTTCACTAAATTCCATACCGGCTCACCCGTTTCGATATTTGATAACCCTATCGAAGCCCAGCCAGACAGTAAGCCCACTAAGAAAATCAAACCCGATATCTGCATCGAGTTACGACACATAGAGCCTAACCCCAATGTAGCCGCGCAGCCAAACAGAACGGTTAATACAATATGTAGCCAAATAGACACCGTAATCACAGGGTTTAACAGGCTAACTAAGCTCGCAGTGACAACCATGCTAATCACTAAGATGGCTAACAATCGATATTGCGCCTTCATAAAGGCATCAATCATTCCCTGCTTACCATCAAAGCCAGGTAGTACGTACAGGCTTTCAACCGCACGCCAGCGCTGGATCCGGCTCCAATGCAGCATGCCACATAAGATACAGTTAAATTGCACCAGTAAAATCAATACCGGAAACTGAACTGCCATAAAGTGAGCTGCAACAGCTAACAGCAGAGCCAGTAGCGGCATAGCAAATAACATGATGCTAAACACTGGGCCAATAAAATAGTTAGCCGGATGCAAGCTACGCTCGAGTCGATTTAACCAACTAGAAGACTGTGGCGATGGAAACCAAAGCCAACCCATCTCCAGACCATTAAGATACACGCTGCGCGCCTTACTGTTCCAACCTAAACCAGAGAGCTTGCGCCATAAAACCGCCCCTAAGACCAAAACGGCAAACAGTAATAGAAAGGGTCCGCCTTGGGGTAAATGCCCAACTAAATATGGCTGCATAGGTAAAGAGATATACAGCAGAAATGACAGATGAAAGGCATTGCTCCTTGTCAGGCTAAGGTACACAAACCCTAGGCCAAGAAACTGTGTCATCAGCAATTCATCTATGTTCTCCAACGAGCCATGAGCCACTAGAAACATCAGGGCGATAGCCATACTCGCGACAAATAATGCTAAAGCCTGCAACAGCACACTTTGGCGATATTGCGGCACTAATATGGCCCACTCGGTTGCCGCTAAGCGGTTCATCTGCCACCCAATCGCCACGCACGTAGAGGCAACAAACATGTTCATTAACAGCAGCAGAGTATCTATTTTTCGCTCCGCATCATCGGGCAGCAGAAACGGCAACCCTAGCGCCATAATCAACCCCAGTAAGCCCACACCAAGAAAGCTGACGCAGCCGAGATCAAATAACCAAAGCCGCACTGACCCCTTTAGCCATTTTCCTGACATGATAAAGCCGTGCTTCATGAGTGCAGCTCCATAAATAGCTGCTCTAAATTAAGTGGTTCTGCCGCAAGCAAGCCAGCAAAGCTATGCTGATAATTATCCACCAGCACCTTGTTTCCCTGCCGATTTAACACCGCTAGATCATCAGGCAGCTGAGCATCATCTTCAAGACTCAGCAATTTGACCTGTTCACGTAGCTCATCAATCTCTTTAAACAGCACTAACTCACCGTTCTTAATCAACGCAAGATGGCTGGCAACACGTTCAAGATCAGAGGTGATATGGGAGGAAAACAATACACAAGAGCCTGACTCGATGGCGAGATCAAACAAGTCAGCCATAAATTTACGCCGCGCGATGGGATCTAAACTGGCAACAGGCTCATCTAATATCAGCAGTTTTGGGCGGTAAGACATAGCCATGATCAAGGCCAAAGATTGACGCTGCCCCACAGATAGGCGCTGGACTTGCTGCTTGAGATCAAGGTCGAAACGTTGCAACCACTCAGTTTCTAACGCGATATCCCACTCGGGATAAAAGCTACGGTGCAGATCGAGCGCTTTTGTTACGCTAAAACCTTCATAGCCAAAGGGTTGTTGCGGCACGTAGCCTATTTGAGTCTTAAGCTTAGAGCTGAGTTCATTGACAGACGAGCCGAGTACCCGCACCTCACCAGAGCAGGGCTCCATGATCCCCAATGCACAGCGCATCAGGGTAGACTTACCCGCACCATTTTGCCCTAGCAACCCCACAACCATACCGGGATAGAGCTGCAGATCCAATGATTTTAATGCGCTTTTCCCATCAAAGCGCTTACTTACCTGAGTGAATGCTAACGTCGGCGTTTCGTTCGTTTCCATCGAAATTTGTCCTTTAATCGCTTCAACTAAGCGTATTCATTTACTGGGCGTTACTTTTGCCAGCGCTCTGTCAACAAGGCGTGTAATTCATCTAAGCTCACTCCTAGCTGTAACGCCTGTGCGACTAACGCATCCACTTGCGGATAGAGTAGTTGCTGGCTATTCGTTGCTTCAGTTTGCCCTCTTTGAGCCACACGAGTGGGCTGACCACGGCGGCGCTCTAACCAACCTTGCTCAACTAACTGCTGAATCGCACGTGAGACTGTCATTGGATTTACAGTAAGGTGCTCAGCCATTTGGCGCACTGACGGCAAGACTTGCTCACTTTGTAGTTGACCACCCACAATTAAACGCACAATCTGCTGGTTCAATTGTCGATAAATAGGTTCACCACTGCTGGGGTTGACATTTAATTGTTCTAACATTAGCCTTTAGTCACTGTATTAATACATTGATACACCGATACAGTAACAAAGTTAACATAGATGCGCTAAATTGCAAAAAGGAATCAGTATCATGCTCCATGGAATGTACACTCAATTACACGCTCAGGTTTCATCGGCGTTGTGGCGTCATAAACGTATTGCCACGAGTGTATTGCTTAGTGCAGGTTTTTTAATGTTTCCAGCTCAAGCCGAAACTCCTTCCGTCACTGCTGACAGCTCAAATCTCAACAATCAACAAGCTTGCTATGTCGACGGATTATCGGAGCAGATGCAATGCGGCTCTATCTCGGTTCCTGAGAATTACGCCAAGCCAGATGGCAAACAGATTCAAATTCATTATGTGGTGATGCCAGCCATCAAACCAAGCGATAAAAAAACAGCACTGCTAGCCATTGCCGGCGGCCCTGGGCAATCGGCGATTGAGAACGCCCAAGGCTTCGATCGCATGCTGACTAAAGTGCGTCAAACTGAAGATGTCATTCTTATCGACCAGCGCGGCACTGGTCAGTCGAGCCCACTGCAATGTATTGGCGATGGCTTTGAAAGTGCTCTGGCGGTTAATGAAAGTGATTTTGATACCCGGGTTGAAACCCAAAAATGCCTAGATAGCCTCGAAGCCGACGTCACCCAATACGGCAGCCTTAGCGCACTTAAAGATTTTGAAGCGGTTAGACAGCACTTAGGTTATCAAAAACTGCACCTGTACGGCGTGTCTTACGGCACGCGTATGGCGCAACTGTATATGCGTCACTATCCTGAGCACCTGGCTACGGTCACCCTAGATGGCGTAGTGCCTATGCAGCAAAGTGTACTCGCTATTGGCAACGCCATCGCCCGCGCCTTCGATCTGCTTATCGAAGATTGCGCCAACAACAGTCTTTGTCATGCACAATTCCCTGAGCTTAGAGCCGATCTTGAAAAGGTCGATGCTGAGCTAACACAAGCGCCAAAAATAAGCCAAGTGCCCGACCCACTCACTGGCGAGTCGACACAACTGACCATGACCCGTAGTAAGTTCAAAGGTGCGCTGCGCATGGCACTGTATTCGCCAAGTACTCGCTCGCTTATTCCCCATGCGATTCATCAAGCCGCTAAAGGTAACTTTCAACCTGTGACGGGCCTATACGCTATGGGCATAGACAATGCGGGTATCGCCATGGGTATGCATGCCTCGGTGGTATGCGGTGAAGATTGGCAGCGTCTTACACCTGAGCTGCGAGCCAAAACCAGCGAGAGCTACTTTGGTAAAGAGATGCTAAAAACTTTTGCCGACTCCTGCGCAGTGTGGAATATGCCTGCGGTCGATGCCAACTTTAGCGACCCCATTGCCAGTGATATCCCGACCCTATTGCTCTCTGGTGAGTTAGACCCCGCTACGCCACCAAGCTGGGGAGAGCTTGCCATGGAAAAGCTAACCAATGCTAAACACTTTGTCGCCCCTTATGCGACTCACGGCGTGGCTTACCAGTCTTGTGGTAATGACCTTATTGCAGAGCTCGTTGAACAAGGCTCTGTAGCAGAGCTAGATGCTAAGTGCTTACAGGAAGATATTCGCCGCAACTTCTATCTCAATGCCAGTACAGTAGAAGCCATTCCTAGTGACAGTACTAAGCAAAAAGATGAACAAATAGACAAACAAACAGCCCTGAATAAGTAAGGAAACCACCATGATCAAAGTATCAAATTTATCAAAACGCATCGGAGATGTGCAGGCGCTGGATGATTTAAGTTTTTCAGCGTTAGATGGCCAAATTACCGGTCTACTCGGCCCAAATGGCGCGGGTAAAACCACCTGTTTACGCACCGTGTTTGGCCTTTTAAAGCCTGATAATGGTAACGCCGAAATCGATGGTATTGATATCGCGGTATCACCGGTCGCTGCCAAGCAACAATTAGGCTTATTCCCTGACCCATTTGGTTTGTATGAGCGCTTAACCCCGCGGGAATACATTAGCTACTTTGCCGAGCTTAATGGCTTGTCTCGCAAAGAAGCTAAGCTCGCCACCAGCAGTGTGATTGAGAAATTACACCTTGCCGATATTGCCGATAGACAATGCAAAGGCTTTTCTCAAGGCCAACGGATGAAAACGGCGTTGGCACAAGCCATAGTCCACCAGCCTACCAATATCATTCTCGATGAGCCAACGCGAGGCCTTGATGTCATGAGTACTCGGGTACTGCGCGATATTTTACGTGACTTGAGAAACCAAGGTCACTGCGTGTTGTTTTCAAGCCATGTGATGCAAGAAGTCGCCGCACTTTGCGATCAAGTGATAGTGATGGCCGAAGGCCGAGTGGTTGCCATAGGCAGCCCAGATGCATTGTGCCAGCAAACCGGTAAGGACTCGCTCGAAGATGCCTTTATTCAACTAATTGGTACCGACGAAGGCATCGCTGCCTAATTATTGGCGATAAAAGGATTTCAAAATGAGTAATAAAATAATCGCAATGATCCGCAAAGAGCTGATCGATGCGGCTCGCGATAAGCGCTCAGTCATGGCAGGTCTTTATTATGCTGTTGGCGCACCACTGCTGATGTGCGGTATGTTTTTTCTGTTGATTGGTCAGCTTACCAGCCCAGAAGATCTCAATATTAAGATTGATAACGCCAATGGCGCACCAGACCTCGTAAAGTTCCTCTCTAGCCGTGGAATTTCTCAGAGTGATGGCGCTGAAGAGACAGAGACTAAAGATATTCAACTGATCATCAGTGAGGACTATGCGGCCAACATGGCTAAAGGGCTTAGCGCCGAAGTGACGCTGATTGCCGATGCCTCAAATGAAAAACTCCAGATCTCTATTCGTCGCCTAGAAAGCCGTTTACGCGAATACAGTAGCGAGATGGGTAGCCTACGCCTGATTGCCCGCGGCATCGATCCTAGAGTAATGCAACCCATTAAGCTCAATGTTGAAGATGAAGCCACGCCAGATTCAAAGGCCGGTATGATCTTAGGCCTAGCCACCATGACCATGATCTACGCGGTATTTATCTCAGGCATGAACCTCGCCATCGACACCAGTGCCGGTGAGCGTGAGCGTAACTCGCTAGCCTTACTGCTAAGCCATCCGGTTTCGACCTGGGAAATCGTGATTGCTAAGATTGCCGCTGTGACGGTATTTGCCATGGTGGGGCTCGTCCTCACGCTCATCGTCTCTAAATTCGCTTACGCCTTTGTACCTTGGCAAGAGTTAGGTTTTGCCGTGAGCTTAAACATTAACTTTATTCTGATGATGATTGTTGTTGGTGCGCCAGTCGCGATTATGGCGGCTTGTTTACAGCTATTTGTGTCCTTTATGGCTAAGAGCTTTAAGGAGGCGCAGTCGTACATCACTATCGTGTTGATGGTGCCTATGATGTTAGCCATGGCAGCTAGCTACAATATTGCACCAGAAACAATTCAGTGGTTACCGGTTTCAGGCCAGCTACAGGCACTAATTGAGTTTATTAAAGGCCGCGAGCTACCAATGATGCAGCTAGCAGTGTCATCCGCTCTAACCTTGGCTATCGCCCTAGGTCTTGCTGTAGGTATGCAGAAGTCACTAAAGAGCGAGAAGATTGTGTTTGGTTTATAACCGAAAGTTACTGGGCTTTACGGGGAGTTTACACCCGTAGAGCCCTTACAGATTTAAATGACTCTTTAAGGAATGAGGAAATAAAAATGGAATTTATTGATAACATTTTAGCCAGTGATAACTATGCTTTTATGGCAATGCTTGCTGTTGTGGTAGTGGTTATTTGGTTTCTACCCGCCATGCTGGCATTAGTGTTTAACCGCAAGCACTTCAAACTTATTTTACTCGCCTGTATCCCGGCGGGTTTTTCACTGATTGCATGGGGTGGCGTGATGGTTTGGGCGGTAACTGGCAAGGCCGTTGATAAATATGCGAATCGGGATAAGGCTAAAAGTTAACGCTAGCAATCAAAAATGGAACACTCTCAAACCTAAGGAACATCGCTATGGATTTACCTCTTATTATTTTGATTATCTCTATTGTCGCCATTGCTACTGCGGGTGAAGCCTTTAAACATTATTTAAAGTCGCGCAAAATCACCAGCTCAGAGATCACTAACAACGAACTTGAGTTACTGCGTAAACAGAACCGACATTTAGAGCAGCGGGTAGAAGTGCTTGAAAAAATTGTGACTGACAGCAGCTACGATCTGAAGTCGACCATCAACTCACTGTAATTGCTTGCTTCAATTACCATACTCATAGGTTAATAAGGCTAGCTCTAAGCCTATGCTGTCGCCATTCGCGACAATTAACAGCAGTCATGAGTGTTAAGCTTGAGCTACTTACTCCCATGCTGGAGCTTGTTGCTTTGGCTTAATTTCAGCACAGAACCAAACCTATTCGCCCACTTTATTGCAATCCCTAGTCTACTGCTGCTCCGGGCTATAGTGCTAATATTATTGCCCGTAAAGGTGGCTAATATCGACAGCGCGGGTGCTCATTTCGCTACCCGCGCCAGTAGGACCCTCAAAAAGAGAGACCGATACGCCTATCTTTAATTACTTAGCTTTAGGTCTAAACGGCTTGATGACTGACTCGTCACACTCTAAGAATGGACCGTCCATTAGATCGATACAGTATGGAATTGCTGGGAACACCGCGTCTAAACACTCACGAATAGACTTAGGCTTACCCGGTAAGTTAACGATAAGTGAGTCACCACGTAGGCCAGCTGTTTGACGCGATAAAATGGCTGTCGGTACAAACTTAAGCGATTCGGCGCGCATCAGCTCACCAAAACCAGGCATCATACGATCGCATACCGCTTCTGTCGCTTCTGGCGTTACGTCGCGCTTAGCAGGGCCGGTGCCACCCGTCGTAACGATAAGACTACAGTTTTGCTCATCAGCCATCTTGATTAAGGTTGCTGAAATCACATCTTGTTCATCAGGGATCACTTCGTAAACAGGCTCCCACTCAGACGTGAGGTATTCGTTCAGTACGTCGATAATCGCCTTACCGGAGAGGTCTTCATAGATACCCGCGCTGGCTCTATCACTTACCGTTACAATACCGATTTTAGCTTTGCTCATTCTCTGTTCCTTTAATCTGATCATGGATAAACTTGGCTTAGTTTATCGTGAACGTTTGCGTCTCTATAGTCTGGCGTTAAAGTAGCACAAAGTTAACAAATTAAACTCGATAAATGTTGGGTTCAATGCAAAAACTGCGACACCATAATTTATTGGCTATTCCCTCACCAACACCCCACTCCCGTTCAAAATAGCAACAGAATAAAAACCATTTACTGCAAACGAGATATAAGTCGCAATTTTTTTGATATTACGCCCTGTAGCAACACTTGTTTTCGATAAATTCTACCGTACTCTTGCGCCTACTCGGATTCAGCAGAATTCACACCATGCCAGAGGCACACTAATTGAATACCACACAAGGCTTATTGCGCGTCACTTTAGCGTTAGCAACGATCCTTTTTTGCAACATAGTCAACGCCACTCAAACCCAGCTAGAGCTACCCATTAAAAGTGACGAACTGCCATTTTTCACAAGTCAGGATGAAGCCGAACAGCGCAGCCAAGCCTATAAACAGGCCATGGATGACCTTAGTTATAAAGCTGATGAATGCCAAAGCGATCTGGCATGCGATGAGATCGATAAAGCGCAAACCGACCTTGATTACGCCAATCGCAGCCATATTGCTAAAAACGGCTTAGCCATGTTCGATATTTTGGGTGGACCTGCTTTCACACCAGAGAACGGCTTAATGCTAGCACTTGGCGGTCTTTACTCCTTTAAAACCGAGCGAGAACAGAGAGACTTGCAGCGCTCTAGCGTGTCACTGTTTGCGATTGCCAATAAGGGCGATGGTGACATGGGCTACAGCCTGCGCTCGAGACAAAATCTATTTTTTGATAACGATGATATCCGTTACAACGGTTTGTTTGTATTAGCGGATCAGAGTGAGAACTTCTGGGGTGTGGGTTATGACGCAGGTAAACAGCAGTCGGCATCTGACGACACCCTACTGAATAAGACCTCGCTGACTTATCACGCCAACTTAGACTTTAAGAGTGATTACGGCTTCTACTTCGGCCCTGCGCTGCGAGTCAATTACTTCGAACCCGACCAGAATAGCTTGCCACCGACGGCGATTGATGATGACAATTTTCAACAATTTAAAGATAAGCCTTTGTCTGTAGGCTTAGGTTTTTCAATCAATTACGACAGCCGTGATGTCACGGTAAACGCCTGGCAGGGTCAGTATCTGAATGTTGAATATATCAATTACAATTCTGGCTTTGGTAGCGATAACCAGTACCAAAAGATGCTACTCGACCACCGCTATTACCTCACGTTAGCCTTAGGCAAAGTGCTGGCTTTTTACAACGCTTATCAGTGGAGCGAAGGCGAAGTGCCTTACTATGATCTGCCGACACTAGGCGGTCAGTCATCACTTCGCGGCCTCTACCAAGGACGATACCGCGACAGCGAAGCGATTGAACACACCATAGAATACCGTCACACCTTCTTGCGTGATAACGGCGAACTGTCAGCTCACGGTGCAACGCTGTGGGCGGGGGTTGGCTCAATTGCAGGCACTAACACCCAGCTATACGAAAAACTGCTATATAGCTATGGCTTTGGCTACCGCTATGAGTTGCAACCTAGGATGAACGTCCGTGTCGATCTCGGTTTTAGCGATGATGACAGCGGTTTTTACCTCACCTTTACCGAAGCTTTTTAAATACACTCCTGAGATCGAGATAAATGAACAAACACCTTGTGATTGTGATGCTACTAAATGCCATCACCTTTAATGTGTGCGCCAATAGCGACACGGCCGATATTGAACGCCAACAGCCTGCTCACTGGAGCCATTTGCCTATTTGGGGCGATAAAGCCCGTGAGTTAGGTTATGAGTTGCCCATTCCTGTCGGCTTTAATATCTATTACAACAAGCAATCAGTTGCTTACGATGCCAAAGACAACTTCAATCTTGGCCTAACGGGCACAGGCTTGTTTAACAAGCTTAATGCCAATGTGGTGATCCCCGCCGATGATGTGATCATTACTGGTGAAGATGAAAGTATTCAGCTTAGAGCAGATGCTTGGGTGCTGCCATTCCTAAATGTGTACGGTCTTGCTGGCTACACTAAGGGGCATAAAGATATCCTCGCCGATCTAAGTAATGCCGAAATCATGATTAATGGGAGTGTAACTAGCAATGGGCTCAACATGGTGCTACCTATTCCTATCGAGTACACCGCCTACAACTTAGGATTAGGCGCGGTGCTGGCAGGGCAAGCAGAAGTGATCCCGGGGATGCATCCGTTTATCTTTACCGGTGTAGCGGCGTTTACCAACTCGTGGACTACGACGACCGACAGCACGATTCAAACCTATATCGCCTCAGTGCGTATGGGGCAAAGATACGATGTCGGCGGCGATAAGCTTGCCTTCTTAGTAGGTTACAACTACCAGATGATTAACCAAAAAATCGGCGGTAATTATGAATTTAAAACAGCTTTAGGGGCACTAAATATCGACTATGACGTGCATTTAGTCAGCGCAGAAAGCCACAATATGTCGGTCAGTATGGTGTACGATTTTGGCCCTAAAGATGAGTGGAACATATTTATCGAATACGGATTCTTAAACTGGGATCAAGTTTTGCTTTCTGTAGGTCGTCGCTTCTAAACCTTACAGTTTCGGGTTTGCAAAGTGCTAGCTCAAGTTTGCTAGCACTTTGGGATAATCGATTATGGCCGTCTCGATAACCAATATTTTTGCTTCCAGTAACTGTTATTCAAACTAGAAATCATCACACCTTTGCTCGTTGACGCGTGTAAGAATTGCGAATCCCCGATATAGATCCCCACATGATGTGTACTCCAGCCCGTTTTGAAAAAAACCAGGTCACCAACGCGGAGCTGACTCTTACTGACGCTTTTACCGATATCTTTCTGCTTTTCTGTCGTTCTTGGCAGCTGCATGCCAAAGCGGCTCTGATAGGTCTGCACCACAAATCCAGAGCAATCTATGCCCTTTTTACTCATGCCACCTAAGCGATAAGGCACGCCTTTCCATTGTCGATGCATTTGTATTAATTGGCTTTTTGTCTGCTCCTCACTCGAAAGTAACTGAGCATTACCCGAGACGATTGACTCTGATGGGGCACTTGAGCATGCACTTAATATCGCGGCTAACAATACAATTAATAAGGTTCTCATCTTAATCCCATTATTTAAACAATCATTTGAATAATAACTTAGTCATATAAATATAAAATTAAAATCTAACCAGAAGCCAATTATTTATTTATTAAAACTTTCAAATTGTTATTTTTAAACTATACATAGATATACGCGCTAATAACCCAAAGGATTTGATGATGGAAAAACAGTTGTTTAACAAATATACTCAGAATGACTTTATCCACTTAAAAACTGGCGAAGAGGACTCCGTGCTTCTCGAAGAGAATGTCAATCTAGACGAACAAGAGGATGAGACCACAAGCTACATCCTTGGCTATAACTGAATATACTGCCGCGCAGAATGTCATTATCGCTAATGTTCTGGTGACTATCGCGGCGACATTCTTTATTCTCGCGAATATGACTCAAGGTTCAAGATTAAAAGTTTCCATATTGAATGTCGCTATCTTAAAAATCTCTATATCAAAAACCTAGCCTTAGTATTTAACTGCGACTTTTAGCCTTGAGCATTATTAAAACTCAAAACGCATTTAGCTCATTTTAATTTTCACATCCAACAACACTAACTAAAATCAACAATAAATAATCACTTACCATTCACTATTAGGCAATAATTAATCACGAGTATGCAGGAGAATTAAATATTAATTCATACACTCGTTCACTTTAAATCGATTATTAGCCTAAATTCTTTTTAAACCTCATCGACGCAATAATCAGCCCTATCACGGTAAATATCGCCAACCAAGTCACGTCATAAGTCATATCGATAATTTCAACATCTCGCAGTACCACACCCCGAATAAGTCGCATAAAGTGGGTCGCCGGCAGCGCCTCAGCAATATACTGCGCCGCCACAGGCATACCCTCATAAGGGAACATAAATCCAGACAGAAGAATCGACGGCAGAAGCACAAAAATAGTCATCTGCATCGATTGCAGCTGACTTTTAGCAATCGTGGAGATGACCAAACCTAAGGTTAAGCTTGCCATAATAAACAGCAATGTCGCGCTCGCTAGCTGTAAAAGGCTACCATTCATTGGCACATTAAAAATGCTGTAACCTAGCCCGAGAATAATAATGACCTGCAAGATGCCAATAAACATGTAGGGAATGATTTTACCCAGCATCAGCTCTATAGGACGAATAGGTGTGGTGATCAACATCTCTAGATTGCCCCGTTCACGCTCGCGTACGATGGCGGCTGAAGTGAACATTATCATGGTCATCGTCAGAATGACCCCCACCAGCCCAGGTACAATATTCACCGCAGTGCGCTGCTCAGGGTTATAAAACAGCGCGACCTCAAAGGTTGGCGTGGTACGATTGGCCGGCTGCCCAAGCAGTTCGGTTAAGGGCATTGCACGCAAGCCCTTTATTGCAGCAGCGACCATGGTATCGGAGCCATCGACAATCCATTGTGCCACTGGGCGGCTGGTTTCCTCATCGCTTGAGGGCGGCGTGCCAAAGCCTACCGTTCGGTGACGCACTAAGCGTTGGCTAACATCGTTGGGGATCACTAATACTGCACGCACTTCACCCCGAGCAATTGCGGCCTGAGCGCTGTCTATATCATAAAAATGCTGAGTAAACTCCACCACTTGGGTAGCTCGTACGGTTTGAATTAACACACGACTTAAGGCGGTTTGACTGTGATCGACCACACCAACAGGGATATCACGAATATTGGTATTAATGGCGTAACCAAATAGCATCAACTGAATAAGTGGGATCATCACCACCATACCAAAGGTCATTCGGTCGCGTTTGAGCTGAGTCAGCTCTTTCATCACAATCGCCTGTATTCGGTAAAGCGTCTTCATTGGCGCCCCTTACCCGTACAGGTAACAAATACATCCTCAAGGCTTGGCCTAACAATATTCAGCGCATTTAAAGAGAGTGAGGTCTGTTGCGATAATAGATCGATAGGGTCGTTACAGCTATCTTTAACTAAGACTCTTAATCTAGAGCCAAGTTGCGCGGCGCTGATCACCTCAGGAAGCGCCATCAGCACTTGTTTTAACTGCCTTAAGTTACTCGACTCAGCCTCGACTACCTGTGCGCCCATATTTTGCATCAGCTCATCGGGCGAACCATCGGCCCGTTTTACCCCCGCTTCCAATATCGCTAACTTATGGCAACGCTCAGCTTCATCCATATAGTGAGTAGATACTAAAATGGTGGTGCCCTGTTCACACAGATCGAACAGCTTCTCCCAAAAATCACGCCGATTCTCAGGATCGACTGCCGAGGTCGGCTCATCGAGAAACAGTAACTCAGGTTTATGTATGGTTGCAGCCGCTAACCCTAATCGCTGCTTCTGGCCTCCGCTCATGCTGCCTGCAAGTTGATCGGCTTTTTCACCTAAGCCATAGGTGTGCAGTAACTCTTGAATGCGCGTGGTTTGTTCACGTCGAGATAGGCCGTAGATTTTAGCGATAAACTTAAGATTTTCTTTAACGGTTAGATCATCGTACAAAGAGAATTTTTGCGTCATATAGCCGATTTTCAACCGTAATTTTTCAGCATCTTGAGGCAGCTTAAGCCCTAGCACTTCAATCTCACCGGAGGTCGGTAATAACAAGCCCGTTAACATGCGAATAGCCGTGGTTTTACCGCAACCATTGGGGCCGAGAAAGCCATAAATCTGGCCTTTCTCAACCTCAAAATCAAGATTTTGAATCGCCTTTAAGCTACCAAAGTCACGGCATAAAGCTTTGGTTTTGATGACCGGATTGTTGTTCCTGTTAACCGACAGGTTGTTTTTGATGACCGACTGACTCATGGCATCTCAACCTGAGCTGGTACACCACTGGGTAATGAAGCTGAACTATCTGGGAGTTGCACCTCAGCGAGATACATCAACCGTGCTCGCTCCTGTTGGTTTAGCGCATAGTAAGGAGTAAAAGCAGGCTCGTTAGCGATCCAACGCACTCGCCCCTCGATAGGGTCATCGATACCATCGACATAAACGAGCAAGGTGTCATCAATATTTATCTTTACCCGATACGGCTCGGGGACGTATATGCGTGCAAATGGGGCTTTCCCGGCTAGCACTATCGCAAGCGGACTGCCTTGAGTCACCCGCTCACCAAGATTCCATGGCAAGTTATCTAGAATGCCATCGCGGGTCGCTCGGATAGTTAAGTCTGATAGCTTTTTTTGCTCACCCAGTAATACGGCCTCAGCAGCTTCTAAATTTGCCTCGGCAGAACGAATATCTTCGACTCGCGAGCCTGCGAGCAGTTCTCGCAGATGCTCCTGTGCATTCTCAAGATTGGCATTACCTAAATCCCGATTTGCCAGTGCGCGATCAAGGTTGGATTGACTGGCTAAGTTATCTTTTGCCATGCTAGCAATTCGGCGGTAATTGGCTTCACTCTCTTGCTGCGTTGCTTGCGCGCCAGACACATTCGCTCTAGCGGCTGCAATTTCCTCCTCACGGGCACCTTTAAGTAGCTTCTGATAATTTGCATTGGCTTGCGCCACATCGGCAAGCGCCTTAGAGACCTGAGCTTTTTGTAATGTATCATCTAGTTGCACCAGCACAGTACCTTTGGTCACCATACTACCTTGAGCAACAGGCAGTGCCACGACCACTTCGTTGGTGGTTGCCGTTAACGCGATACGCTGTCGCTCTAGACTGCCGAGCGCCACATTTTTAGAGCCGTTATCACACGCCGCCAGCGTCAACAACAAAGAAGAAATAATCATCAGTATGCGCACAATTAGCATCCTTAAAAATCTGCACTAAACTCAATACTTATCTGACCAAGATACGCGGAATTGATGACTAATCAAGCATGTTAGTTGTTATTATTTAACTCTTTTTTATGTGGCTGTAGATAGCAAAAAAGAGCACCTAAGTACTCTTTTTTATGTTGCGGTCGATACGAGTCAAGTTCGCTTTAGCGCGCTCAGAAGTGTATTTGTAGTGCGCGCTGATAGAATTCTTGCGTGCTAAGAATAGCAACTTTATTACTCCAAAACAACAAGTTACACATCCAGCCCTGCGGCAACGCCTGAGCTCCAGGCCCATTGAAAATTAAACCCGCCTAACCAACCACTGACATCCATTACTTCGCCAATAAAGTATAGGCCTGAGACTGACTTTGCCTCCATGGTTTTAGATGATAGTTCATTAGTATCGACGCCACCTAGGGTGACTTCTGCTGTGCGATAGCCTTCGGTGCCATTCATTACCAATGTCCAAGCCTCAAGATCGACAGCCAACTGCTCACGCTCGACATGTATCAGCTGATTGAGTGCTTTGTTAAGCAGCGCCTCTTCAAATAATACTTCAACCAAGCGCTTTGGTAGCCATTGCGACAAGGCATTGCGTAGGCTCTGCTTTGGACTCGCTTCAACAGCTTGATCAATCTTGGCACGCACATCTTCGCCAGGAAGGAGGTTGATACTTATCGATTCACCGGGGTTCCAGTAGTTTGAAATCTGCAAAATCGCTGGGCCAGATAAGCCGCGATGAGTAAATAGCAGAGCTTCACTAAATTGAGTGCCATTTTTTGCGGTAATGGTGCTGGGTACGGCAATACCCGATAGCGGTTCAAAGCGCTGCTTTTGGTCACTATGCCAAGTAAAAGGCACGAGCCCGGCATGAGTCGACAACACCCTTAAGCCAAACTGCTCTGCAATATGGTAGCCGTACGGCGATGCACCTAGCTTTGGCATTGATAAACCGCCCGTTGCCACAACCAGTGATTCACAGCTGTATTGCTCTTTATCGGTTTGCACTTCAAACAAGCCATCGGCATTTTTACTTATCGCGCTGATTTCAGTGCGTAGTTTAATCTGCGCGCCAGCCCACTCACACTCGGTAAGCAGCATGGTCACGATCTCTTTTGCTGAGTCATTACAAAATAGCTGGCCATGATCGCGCTCATGGTACTCAATGCCATGACGCTCTACCAAATCGATAAAGTCGCTCGAACGATAACGGGCTAATGCTGACTTAACAAAGTGGCTATTGCCACAGATAAAGTTTGCCGGCTCGACTTTTTGATTAGTAAAGTTGCAACGGCCACCGCCGCTGATCAGGACTTTTCTGCCCGCTTTCTTAGCGTTATCAAGCACTAATACATCACGGCCACGGTAACCTGCAGAGGCTGCGCACATAAGGCCTGCCGCTCCAGCTCCAATAATGATGACGTCATGATGTTTCACTCGATAACTCCTAAAGTAAGCTTCACCTAGGCACAAACGCTAGGCATAAAAAAGGGCGCTATTTTAGCACCCTTTGTCATATTCTTGCACAAAACACTAATCAGCCGATGTTTCGGACTTTTTCTCGCGACTTAACAGCTCTTTAGCGGCATCAACCGGAGACTTACCCTTATACAGAACTTGGTAAACTTGCTCGGTAATCGGCATCTCGACGCCTAAACGCTTAGCTAGCGTGTAGACCTCTTTAGTGTTGCGATAACCTTCAACCACTTGACCAATCTCTTCTTGAGCTGCTTCAACATCTGAGCCTTTGCCCAATGCTAAACCGAAGCGACGGTTACGAGACTGGTTATCGGTACACGTTAGTACCAAATCACCTAGCCCAGCCATACCCATAAAGGTAGAGGCTTGCGCCCCCATAGCTTCACCCAGTCGAGTCAACTCAACGAGGCCGCGGGTGATAAGCGCCGTTCTAGCATTAGCGCCAAAACCGATACCGTCAGAAAGGCCTGCACCAATAGCGATAACGTTTTTAACTGCGCCGCCCAATTGCAGACCTATAAAGTCATCATTGGCGTAAACTCGCAGACGCTTAGGGCTATGCAACAACTCAACTAAATCGTTAGTGAATTGAGGATCGGTACCCGCAATCGAAATCGCAGTCGGCATACCTGCTGCAAGTTCTTTAGCGAACGTTGGCCCTGATAACACCGCTAATGGATACTCATCGCCTAACACTTCACGGGCAACATCTTGTATTAAACGGCCAGTCTCAGGCTCTAAGCCTTTGGTTGCCCATACAATACGAGAGTCTTTACGCAAAAGTGGTTTAGCTTGAGTCAACACTAATCCAAATACATGGCTAGGGACAACCACTAGCACATTATTAGATGCTGCCAATGCAGTCGCTAAGTCAGCTTCTGGGATCAGTAAGTCAGGGAGTGGAATACCCGGTAAAAACGCTTCGTTAGACTTATCGTTTTTCAGGTTTTCTATGTGCTCGGGTTCGTGGCCCCAAAGCATGGTTCTGTGGCCATTACTCGCTAAAGAAATGGCAAGGGCGGTCCCGTAAGAGCCCGCCCCCAGTACCGTAATGTCGGCAGTGTTTTTCATGCGATTAAGCGTTAGCTTCTTCTGCTGGTGCATCAGCTGCAGCAGCTTGACGCTGTTGAACATACTGAGCAAATAGTGCGTCAAAGTTAACTGGTGCTAGGTTTAGTTGTGGGAAAGTACCACGGCTAACTAGGCTACCAATTGCTTCACGAGCATATGGGAAAAGAACGTTAGGGCAATATGCACCTAGAGAGTGAGCTAACTGCTGCTCAGTTAGACCAGCGATAGCGAAAATACCCGCTTGCTGAACTTCACATAGGAAAGCCGTTTCTTCGCCGTTCTTAGCAGTAACAGTCAAAGACAGTACCACTTCATATACGTCATCAGATAGTTTGTTGCTGCGAGTATCTAGATCAAGCTTAACTTCTGGGTTCCACTCTTTTTGGAAAACAGCTGGGCTGTTTGGTGTTTCAAAAGAGATATCTTTTGTATAAACACGTTGAATGTTGAATTGTGGACCTTGTTGTTCGTTGTTTGCTACTTCAGCCATACTATCCTACCTTAAAAAAATGTTAATGAGGCTACTTCAAAAGAGCCAGTCTCAGGGCTTGGCAATCATAGATAAATCTAATTTGCTGTCCCCATTCTTGATTTATTTAGTCAACAGACGCTTTTTTGGAGGGACCATGTCCCTCAATTCAATGCCGGTAACCACTATAAGTTAAGCGCTAACACTCTAATCAATTACTTAACAAAAAAGCAATGGCCACACCGACACTTCTATCTTTTGCTTTTTGAAACAGGCAAGTTATTTGACTGCCATTCACCCATACCACCTTTCAGGTTGTTGACGTTTTCAAAACCGTGCTTAACCATCAGCTGAGCCGCTTGAGACGAAGTCATTCCAGCGTTGCATACCATTATAATGGGACTCGCTTTTGAGTTTTCAAGGGCAGCAAGCTGATTATTTTTTATATCAGCTAGCGGAACATTGATAGCGCCAGCGATGTGACCCTTCTTAAATTCTTCTTTGCCGCGCACATCAACCACTTTGGCATCTTGCTTGTTCATCATCTGGGTGGCTTCTTGATGGTTCACATTTTTAACTTTAGACACGCTAGACTTAAATACCACAACGATAAGTCCAACGAATAAACCAACCCACGCCAAACTTAACATTGGGTTAGCTTTAAAAAATTCCATATATTCTTGCATCGTTAACTGCCTACTTTTTTCAGGGCCAAATATAATGAGGGCACAGAGTATACCATCGCTTGGGGCAGAATACAGAATGTTAGTCACGCTTGCTGAGTCTCTGCGGCCTGCAAATAACATCGATAGTACGATTCGATAACCGCAATCTAAGTAAATTTCTTTATGCATGATGCTAATTGGTAGTAAGATTTAACCAATTCCGATTTAAATCTTATTTTTTAAACTTAAAGGTACTACCATGACGACACGCAAACGCCCGTTGGCATTGTTGATCCTCGATGGCTGGGGTTACCGTGAAAACACACAGAAAAATGCTGTTTTTCATGCAAAGACACCAGTTCTAGACCAGTTAAATGCCCAATATCCAAACAGTTTAATCTCAGGTTCTGGTATTGATGTTGGCTTACCCGACGGCCAAATGGGTAATTCAGAAGTCGGACACATCAATATTGGTTCTGGTCGTATTGTTTACCAAGAGCTAACGCGTATCGGCAAGTCTATCGATGACGGTGAGTTTGATAACAATCCAGCACTGACTGAAGCCGTCGATGCTGCAATTAAAGCCGATGGTGCGGTCCATATCATGGGGCTCTTATCTCCAGGTGGCGTTCACAGCCACCAAGATCATATCGAAGCCATGTGTCGTCTTGCGGTCAAACGTGGCGCTAACAAAGTCTATCTACATGCATTTTTAGATGGTCGCGATACACCACCACGCAGCGCTAAATCGGGTCTAGCTCACTTTGAAGCGCTATTTAGCAGCTTAGGCACGGGTCAAGTCGCCTCTCTTATTGGTCGTTACTACGCCATGGATAGAGATAACCGCTGGGATCGGGTATCACAAGCGTACGAGCTGATCACCGAAGGCAAAGGTTTACACCAAGCAACAACGGCCGTTGAAGGGCTTGAAGCCGCTTATGCTCGTAATGAGAATGATGAGTTTGTTGGCAGTACGGTTATTCCTGATGCTCAGGGCAATATTGCTAAGCTTGCCGATAATGACTCACTGATTTTTATGAATTTCCGCGCCGACCGCGCTCGCCAGATCACCCGTAGCTTTGTCGATGTCGACTTCGATGGTTTCGAGCGAGCCGTTACACCAAAAATCAACTTTGTGATGCTGACCGAATATGCTGGCAATATTAACGCCGCAATCGCTTATCCATCGAGCAATTTAGTTAATACCTTAGGTGAGACACTACAGAATCAAGATCTAACTCAGCTACGTATCTCTGAAACAGAGAAGTATGCGCATGTGACCTTCTTCTTCAACGGCGGTAAAGAAGATCCGTTTAAAGGCGAAGACCGCATTTTGATCCAATCTCCAAAAGTGGCGACTTACGATCTACAACCTGAAATGAGCTCTACCGAGTTAACCGATAAATTGGTTGCAGCCATTGAGTCAACTCAGTACGACGTCATTATCTGTAACTACCCAAATGGTGACATGGTTGGCCATACTGGCAATTTCGACGCAGCAGTTAAAGCCTGTGAAGCCGTCGATACCTGTATTGGTCGTGTTGTTGAAGCACTACAAAAAGTGGGTGGTGAGTGTTTGATTACTGCCGACCACGGTAATGCTGAGCAGATGACCGATGAGTCAACGGGTCAAGCCCACACGGCACATACCAGCGAACTCGTGCCATTAATCTATGTTGGACGTGAGGCAGAGATCGAAAAAGGCGGACGTTTGAGTGATTTAGCTCCGACTATGTTAACCTTGATGGGACAAGAAGTGCCTGAAGAGATGACAGGCCGCGCGATTATAAAAATCAAAGAGTAAAAACTAACACGTGAACATTCGATTTTTAATCCAAGCCAGCATTATTGCTGGCTTTCTATCACTTCCGTTAGCGGTTCATGCGACCGATATTGAGCGTCGTCAGTCTGAGCTCAAATCGATTCAAGCTCAGATTAACAAGCAGCAGTCCGCGGTAAAAAATACCAGCAAACAAAGAGAGCGATTAGTTTCTTTATTAAAAGAGGATGAAATCGCGATTGCTCAAGCGGCAAGAAAAGTAAACACAACCAAGCAAGACCTTGGCAAAACAGACAAGAAAATTGCACAACTAGACAGTAAACAGCTTCAGTTAGAGAAATTAAAAAAAGCACAACAAAAATCACTGTCTAATCAACTTGCAAGTGCCTATTTAGCGGGGAATCACGATTACAGTAAAATGTTGTTAAATCAGCAGTCTCCAGCAAGCATTGAGCGACTACTGGCTTATTATCAATATTTGAATGACGCTCGTATTGACTCAATAAATCAATTACAGACAACCTTAAAAGAATTAGACCAAATTCAAGCTGCTCAACAAGAGCAACAAAGCCGTCTTAATAAATTGGTGCTTGAGCAGCAACAGCAAGCTAAAACCCTCAATCAAGAGCAGTCTCAACGACAAAGCACCCTAACGCAGTTGCAAAGAACCCTGAGTAATAGTGGTGCGAAACTCGAACAACTGCAAATCGAAGAAGCCAGTCTTAAAAGAGTGGTTGAGCAAGCCTTACTTGCAATGAAAGATAACCCTTCATATGAAGGGTTATCTAGCCGTAAAAAACTAAAGTGGCCCACTAAAGGCCGCATAAAGTCAGCCTTTGGTAGTCGACGTTCCGGTCAGGTTAAGTGGAAAGGTGTCACTATTTCTGCCTCTGAAGGACAGAATGTGACAGCCATTGCAGGCGGCAAGGTGATTTACGCTGACTGGTTACGTGGTTTTGGTATGGTTTTAGTTGTCGATCACGGCAAAGGTTACATGAGTTTATATGGCCATGCTCAGGCACTTTTAAAGAATGCCGGAGACGCCGTAAGTAGAGGTGAGTCGATTGCATTAGTTGGACGTTCGGGTGGACAGACCGAGCCTGGCCTATACTTTGAGGTAAGGCACAAGGGGCAAGCTGTCGATCCTGCAAGGTATTGCAAACGTTAGGCCATACAACCCCTTAGTATATAAGGGGTTTCTATGTCACAATTTATACGTTACTTCAGCTGCGTAATTGCAGGCTTAGCGCTGGGGTTATCCGTCACCTTATCCGGTCAAGAGCATACCCCACAATATAATTCCCACATCAACTACCCTGTTCTGCTCGATGTTATCGACACCATAGAAACCTACTATGTACAAAAACTCTCTGAAGAGGAGCTTATAGAGGCCGCAATCGAGGGGATTTTTAATAAGCTCGATCCTTATTCAAGCTTTTTAGATAAGCAGACATTTGCCAACATACAAGACAGTAACAGTGGTGAATACTTTGGTTTTGGTGTCGAAATAGCCACAGATAACGATCAAATTACCATAGTAACCCCCTTTGCAAAATCGCCAGCTGAAGCTGCAGGAATAAAACCCGGTGATCGCATAATTAAACTCAATAACCAGTTAGTTACCGCTGAAAAGTTAGAGAGTATTCTTCAAGAGATTAAACAACATAGTATCGACAAACGCCCGATCAAATTGGAAATGTTACGGGCCAATTCAAAGGCTCACTATACCGTGACTATTAGCCCAAGCCTTATCGCAATAAATTCAGTAGAAGCGGAGATCTTAGACAATAAAATTGGCTATATACGTCTGTCTAGTTTTCAAGAAAATACCACTCCAGCGTTGGTTAAACAGCTTTCAGATTGGCAGCCAGAAAAGTTAAACGGCATCATTCTCGACCTGAGAAATAATCCAGGCGGCCTGCTAGATCAAGCGATAACTATCGCAGATATTTTTCTCGATAAAGGACGAATAGTTGCAACAGAAGGACGTTTCTTTGATGCTAATTCCGATTATTTCGCCTCGCCACAAACCATGGCGACCAATATTCCACTGTCGGTACTCATCAATAAAGGCTCAGCATCTGCGTCAGAAGTACTCGCTGCAGCTTTACAAGAAAATGGTCGTGCAAAGTTAATAGGCCAGACAAGCTTCGGAAAGGGAACCATACAAAGCCTAATTCCGACGTTAATGGACGGCAATGCGATAAAACTGACCATAGCCAAATACACCACGCCAAATGGCAAAGACATAAACTCCAAAGGTATTGAACCAGATATAAAAATCGAACTTGAAGCTGTATCAGATGATGAAAGTATGCCTATAATCGAAACAAATTCACTCCGTGAGTCTGTTGCTCAAGATAAATTGGTCAACTCGGCTATTGCATGGATCCAAGCAGAAAAATAATAATCAGTGCGCTACTTTCTTTTATTGATATTTTTGTTATTACCAAGCTCAAGTGTATTCGCCAGCAAAATTGCCATCATCATTGACGATATTGGATATCGTCAATCTGATAAGGCCGTGTTAAGCCTCCCGGCCAATATCACTCTTTCTGTATTACCACATACACCATTAGGCAAAAGTCTTGCCTTAAAGGCCCATCAACAAGGTAATGAAATTTTAGTTCATCTGCCGATGCAAGCATTAAACGGCAAAGCCATTGGTCCAGGCGCTTTGACTAACACCATGAGCGAAACTGAACTAAAAGCTCAAATTACAGACTCAATCAATAGTGTACCGAATGCTAGTGGTGCCAATAATCATATGGGGAGTTTATTGACTCAGCTCAACGACCCTATGCGCTGGGTCATGGAGTCATTGCAGCAACACGATTTGTATTTTATCGATAGCATGACCACTAAATTTACCCAAGCTGGCGCTATGGCGGAGTCCATGGGAGTACCATTACTAAGAAGGGAGATTTTTCTAGATAACGACAGATCGACAGTAGGATTAGAAAAGCAGTTTAACTATGCTATCTCTTTAGCGCAGACAAAACGCAAGATAGTGGTTATTGCCCATCCCTACCCAGAAACAATTGAGTTTCTTAATGAAAACCTACATAGATTGCAGGGCGCTAATATCGACTTGGTGCACACCTCACTGCTGTTACCGCAACGTGTAGCGACCAAGCCATTGTCAGATAAAGCTTTACTGCAAGATTGAGATAGATAGGTCTGGTAGTAACGACTTAAGATCTTGCTTATTGGTTACGATCATATCTAGAGTGTAGGCATCTAGCACAGCCAAATAAGCATTCACGGCATCAGCCAACACACCTTTTAGCTTACAAGCTGGAGTAAACAAACAATATGGCTTACTGCAGTCGATAGGTGCCAAAGAGTTTTCTAAAGCGCGCACCACTTGGCCGATATTGATCTCCGATGCTGGCTTAGCAAGCTTAAACCCACCGCTCTTACCTCGAACGGTTTGCAAATAACCTAACTTACCTAAGTGATGAACCACTTTAGAAATATGGTTTGCAGACAGGTCAAACACTTCCGTGATCTCAGAGATCCGAAATAGTGATTCACGCTCAGAGTGCAACGCTAAATACATCAACGTTCTTAAACCATAATCAGTGTAACGAGTTAATTGCATTGATTCACAATCCGTAAAATACGTATTTAAACGCAGTTTTATAAAAGATGGTATTAAGCACCAGTAGCTGCTTCCAAAGAACTAATTAGCCATAAAGCTTCAGCATTCGTTTTACCACAAACATCTTCGGTAGCAGCAAATGAACCGCATACGACAGGTCTTAGTGCTTGTCCGAACAACTTACATAAATTGCCATCATCTAATTGTATGCATCTAACCCCAGCGGGTTTGCCATCTGGCATTCCTGGAATAGGAGTTGTAATAGATGGCGCAATGCAACATGCACCGCAACCTAAGCGACAATTCATTTTATAGCCTTAACATATATAAACGCTATTATAGCGGGATCAATCAACAGAGAGTTGTGCGACGTCACACACTATACAGCAAGCCTGTCAATCAGTTTAGAAATCCGTGATCAGTGCATACTCTTTTTATTGCATGATTACCAAAATTTGGCAGAAAACATCATGCCGATAGCAGAATATGAAAAATCTAACCAACTAAACTACGAAATGCATGGAAGCACAAATGTCACGCAGATCATGGGCGGCAGGGAGTGGCCACTCCTTTAGCAAAGTGCTTACGCACGATACTAGATTCTTTTTAAGTCGCTAGCTTGCCAAAGCGAGAAGACGTGCACATGGTTATTGAGCCTCACTAGGTTCTGACTTTTTACTTCCCCATGTTCGAGTGGTTAATTCTCGTAATAAAGAGGCCAGACAAAAACGAAAAAAGCCCGTTGCGTTAGCAACGGGCTTATCACTTATCTTTCGAGAATACGGTTTTGTCTTCACTTTTACAAAAGTGAAAATAAAAGTGGCGCATGGAAATGACCGAATCGGTTCACGCAGTGAACACATGGGGGCGGAGAGGTTGCGTTTTATGTACGAAGTACATTGCAATCTTGTAGCGCGTAGCAGTGGTGACCGCCAGGGCCTTTCCTTGGCATCCATGCCACCAAGGCATTTGTTAATCCTAAACATCAGAAGGCGGAAATGTCGATTATGCAGGAGCAATAATCTACTCGACATCGGGAGTCGCTCTTTTCACGCGACCTATATGGAT